>JAGWWV010000016.1 GCA_018970175.1 Acidobacteriota bacterium | reverse complement strand
GTTCAGGCGAGCTTCAGGAACATCTTCTGAACGTCGTCGATCGAGTAGCCCTCACGTTTCGAGCGCTCGGGATTCCCCAAGCACCACGTCAGTCCCGCTGCGACCAGGTTGAAGCCCACTTGTTCGAGGGCCTTGCCGGCAGCCGAGATTTGGTTCACCACGTCGCGACAGTCACGTTCCTCGTCGAGCATCTGCTGGATTCCACGGATCTGGCCTTCGATGCGACGGAGTCGCTTCTGCAGATCAGCGATGGTGTCCTCGGGGATTTCCATGCAATTACCTTATACCCCAGGGGGTACCAGGCGCATTCCTCAGCCGGCGGATTGCGTGGGCGGGAGATAGTCGCGCAGAAGTGCCATTCGTAGCCCCCGCTTCGATGCTTCGCGACGCACCACGTCGAGGCTGGAGGGAAGTGAATCGAGATAGTGCAGGAGAATGATGTCGCCGCGGCGAAGTCCCGAGTCGCCGTCAGCCCGCACGATCGTGCCGCCGTCAGCGAGAACGTTCCACATCACGATGCGCGACAGGCCGCACTTCTTTGCCGCGCGGATGGTGTCGTCGTTCCAGCCACCACCCGGCGGCCGGAAAAAGGCCGGCTGGCGGCGGATGACTTCGCGAATTTCCCGATTGCCGGCGCAGATCTCGGCGCGCTGGCCGGCGTACGACATTGAGCTGACGGTCCGGTGTGTCTGGGTGTGATTTTCGAAGGTCATGCCCGTCTGGCGCAGCAGGTTGACGAAGCGTCGTCGGTGCCGGTTGACCTGCTCGGGCAGGGCGAAGGTGGTGATGGGTACACGCAGGTTGCGGATGTACTGCGTCGTCTCTCGTGACAGGTGCGATCCGTCGTCGACCGTCACGAAGATGACCGGGTCCTTTGTCTCCACGTGGTCGATCACGTAGTCGTCGGGCGCGGCTGCACGTACGCCCGCCACCGGCAGAGCTCCCACGAGAACCAGGCCGGTCGCTGCACATCGAAGGAATCGCCGACCCATGTACTGTCAACTATTGCAGACGGCCCCGGGCGTCGGCCGACGGGGACTTTCGCACGAACGGGCAGAAAGTGTCCGCCAACGCCGTGCTCGCGCATCTCCTCGGCATGGAGCGAAGAGGTGCCCGGGTCGCGAGCGGGGTGGTTGGAGCAAGATGGTGGAGCACAGCGAGCACAGCGCGATCGTCGAGGGACTGCGTTCGGGTACGAACGAGGGCCTTGCCGCGTTCTACGACCTCTACGCCGACAAGCTCTACGACTTCGCCCGCCGTCAGTTGCGCGATGCGTCGCTCGCCGCCGATGTCGTGCACGACACGGTGCTCATTGTGAGAAGCCGCATCGGCCAATTGCGCGACGAATCGAAGTTCCGCGCATGGGTGTACGCCATCGTGCGCAACGAAGTGCGCGCCAAGGCTCGTGCGCGTTCGCGTCACGTTCGCGAGGAGTACGCACCCGAACAGTCGGTCGACCCCGACTTCGCGGGCGACCACGACCGCCGCGAACTTGCCTCGCTCATCGACGAGGCCGTGGCCGGCCTCACCGAGCGCGAACAAGAGGTGTTCCATCTCTTTGCCCGGCAGGGGCTGTCGAACGACGAGATCGCGGCCAGCCTCGAACTGAGCTTCGCCAACGCCCAAAAACTGGTGCAGCGCGTGCGCGACCGCATTGCGCGCTCGGCTGGTGCGCTGTTGGTGGCACGGCAGGGCCGTCGCGACTGCGGCGACCTCAATGTTCTCCTCGTCGACTGGGACGGGACGTTCTCGCCACTGTGGCGCAAGCGCATCGCCCGCCACGTCGACGAATGCCAGGCCTGCGAGAAGCGCCGCGCGTTCCTTCTCCAACCCGGTGGAGCCGTCATGGCGGCTCCGTACTTCGTCGCACCCGAATCGCTGCGTTCGCGCATCTTCGACTCGGTGGCCGCCGGGGTCGATGTCGGCCTCAGCCGCGCACCGGGGCCGAAGTTCTTCCGTCGCTCGGGGTTTCTCACCGCCGTCGCGGGCATTGCGGTGCTCGGTGTCATCGGCATCATTGCCAACAACGGGGGAGAGTCGCCGCAACTCGTCGAGGCGCCGCCCACGTCGATCGTCAGCACCGTGTCCGAGGCGGTGCCGTCGACCGTCGAAGAGACGACAACCACCGCCCCTGCCACGACGGCGGCTCCCACGACGACACCCACCACGGCGGCACCGGTGACGGTTGCGCCACCGACGACGAAGAAGCCGAAGCCCTCGACGACTGCCAAGGATGCGCCAGCGGCGACCGCCGATTCGACTGCTTCCGCTGACGCTGCAGCAACTGTCTCATCGACGGCCCCGCTGGCGCCCCAAACCACGGTCGCTGCAGCAACTGTCTCATCGACGGCCACGTCGGCGCCCCAAACCACGGTCGCAGCAGCCGTGTCATCGACGGCCCCGCCGGCTCCCCAAACCACGGTCGTGGCGACGAGCACGGCCGTCCCGGCAACCACGACGACTGTGCCGGTGTCGAATTCGCCGTCGAAGATCGACTACAACTCGTGTGTCGGCTTCGGCAAGACCTCACAGAAATCGTTCGGGTATTCCGTCAAGGTGTCCGACCCACAGGGAATCGGCTCGGCTCGGATGCAACTCAACGGTGCAACCAAGTGGAACGCGGCGGGAAGCCTGGGCAGCGGGATTTGGTTCACCGCCGTCGACAAGATTGATCTGGCGGCAACGAAGGCGACGGTAGTCGTCGAGGTCACCGACAAGGCCGGCGGGGTGACAACCGCGCAGTTCGCGGTGTATTCGACGACCTGCCCCTGAGTCGGAAAAAAGTGTCCGCCTGAGCGGGCCTCGCGGCTCTGTCGGGCATGAAATCACAATCAGCCCTTGTCACCATTGCCCTTGCTGCCGGCGTGGCCAGTGGCCTTGCCTTTGCCCAACCCGTTGCGGCCGTCACCACCAGCGCGGTTGTTGCGCTGTCGGCCGGCGACAACCACACCTGTTCACTGCACGCCGACGGCACCGTGCAGTGCTGGGGCAGCAACGACTTTGGTCAACTGGGCAACCCCGACGTCGAGTCGTCGACCACTCCCGTGCCCGTCGTGTTTCCCGATGCCACCCACGTCGTGGCGATTGCGACGGGGGCGTTCCACACCTGTGCGGTGGACCGCGACCACCGTGTCTTCTGTTGGGGATACAACGGTTGGGGTTCGCTTGGAATTGGCGACATGCCATCGGCGAACGCACCCGTTCTCGTCACTCTCGCCCCGACCGATGGAGTGGCCAGCGATGTTGCTGCCGGGGGCTTCACCTCGTGTGTGTTGTTCTCGAACGGTCGCGCGCAGTGCTGGGGTCGCAACCAGTACGGCGAAGTTGGTGATGCGACGCGCATCCTGCGCAACGTGCCGACCCCGGTTGCGACCGTCACCGACGCCGTCGACATCGATGCGGGTGACAACCACGTGTGTGTGTTGCGCAGCGTCGGCAGGATGCAGTGCTGGGGTCGCAGCATCGACGGTCGCACGGGCGACGCCACGTTCGCAAACGTCGCCGAGGTGTCGGCCGGCGGCATGCACACCTGTGCCCGCACCACGTTGGGTGCGCTGCGTTGCTGGGGTTCGAACGTCGCAGGGCAGTTGACGCCGAACAACCTGAACGAGGGCATCACCCGAGTGTCGGCCGGCGGCAAGCACACCTGCGTCACGAGCACGATGGGCACGGTGACGTGCTGGGGTGACGACAGCGAGGGCCAACTCGGAGACTCACCCGTCACATTCGATGGTCGGACCACCGTGGAAGTGGCTTCGGGAGCACGGCACACCTGCGCGCGCCTCGACGACTCATCGGTGTGGTGCTGGGGGCACAGCCTCTTCGGCCAGGCCGGCGACCAAACCCTGACCACACCTTCGATGCCCGTGCGTCTGATCACTGCGATCGCGCCGGTTCCCGTCGCGCCTTCTCCCGTGCCGCCGACGCTGCCCGAGCCGGTCACTCCCGATCCCGTTCTTCCCGAGCCCGTCGTGCCTGCGCCAGTGATTCCCGATCCGACGCCGGCGATGCCGCAACCAGCGATCCCCCAACCTGTGGTCCCCGCGCCGGTGGTGTCCGCTCCGGTCGTCGCCGTTCCCGTTGTCAGCGCTCCGGTTGTTGCGGCACCCGTTGTCGTGGTCGAGGAGCCGGTGGAGAAGCAGGCCACCGTGGTCGAGTCGCCGAGCGCGCCTGGCGTCGTGGTCGAGGCTCCAACGACCCCACAGACGCCTCTCGCGACGCCGTCGATCCGACGGCCCGGCACCGTCGAGCTTCGACTCGGTTCACAGATCGACCTGGTTCGCCTGGGTCGTGTCGCGGGTGTTCGCCTGCCGGCGTCGCTGATTGCCAGCTCGCTCAGCCGTTCACGCAGTGTGAGTGCAAACCCGCTGACACGACTTCGCGTCGAGATGAGCGTGAGCCATCCCCGCAACTGTCGCAACGTGTTGACCCCGGCGCTTGGTGCTGCGGTGCGCGCGACACGCGTGGGGGAGTGCCGGGTGACGTTGCGCATCGGGCGCGCGGGCAAGCCGACCCTCGTGCGCACCGTGTTCGTTCGTACTGCGGCCTATGCCGCACCCGTCAACAACCTTGCGCGCAACACGCGCTGACGATCGTGTGACTGTGGTGGGCACATGAAAAGAGCCTCGGCCGATCGGCCGGGGCTCTTTTTCGATGTATGCGGTGGCTGGTGGTTTAGTGCCCGCCGCCGAGGTAGCTCGCCTCGAGAAGGGCACGGTTGGCCTGGAGCTCCTTGGCCGTTCCCTCCATCGTCAGTTCACCGTGAGCCATAACGTAGCCACGGTCGGCAACGCTGAGGGCGAGACCCACGTGCTGCTCGACCATGAGGACGCCTGCACCCGTTTTGTCGGCGATCTCGCGGACGATCGGCAACATGCGCTCGACGATGATCGGTGCGAGACCGAGGCTCATTTCGTCGACCAACAGCACCTTCGGCTCGGATGCAAGACCACGGGCCATGGCGAGCATCTGCTGCTCGCCACCGGACAGAAGACCTGCACGACGGGAGACCAGCGGTCGCAGCGCGGGGAACATGGTCAAAGCGTTCTCCATGGCAACCGCCCGCTTGGCGCGGTCGGGTGTCAGACCAAGGCGCAGGTTTTCCTGCACGGTGAGGTCGAAGAAGAGCGAACGGTCTTCGGCCACGTGGGCCAGACCGCGACGCGCGACCTTCTCGGGGCGCTCACCCGCGATGGATGAGCCGAGAACGTTGACTTCGCCCGACACCGGTTGGAGGATGCCGCTGATGGTGAGGAGGGTCGTGGTCTTGCCCGCACCGTTGGGTCCGAGAAGGGCGACGACTTCGCCTGGGTTGACGTGAAGGTTGAGTCCGCGCACGACGGGGATGCCGCCGTAGCCGGTGCTCAGGTTCTTGATGTCGATGACACGCTCGGCCATGGTGATCAGCCTTCTCCCTTCAGGGCGCGCGCAGCGGCGTCGCCTTCCGATGCCTGCATTTCTCCGGCGGATTCGCCGAGGTATGCCTTGATGACTTCCGGGTTGTTGCGCACTTCCTCGGGCGTGCCCTCGGCAATGATCTTGCCGAAGTCGAGCACGTAGATGTAGTCGCACACACTGAGCACGAGACCCATGTCGTGGTCGATGAGGAAGATGGTGATGTCGTGGTTCAGGATCTCGCGCAGGTGCGAACCGAGCTGCTGCGACTCGACGGTGTCGAGACCGGCAGCGGGTTCGTCGAGAAGCAGAAGCTTCGGCGACGCCGCGAGGCTTCGCGCCACGCTGACCAGCTTGCGCTGGCCGTGTGACAAGTCGAGCGTCAACCGGTCGCGGAACTCGCCGAGACCGAGCAGGTTGAGCGCCCACTCGGCTTGTTCTTCGACACCGAGCGTGCGGTTCGGCTTCACGATGTCGGCGAGGAACGACCACCACTTGGTCTCTTCGGCCATGACGATGAGGTTGTCCCACACCGTCAGGTCCTCGAAGAGCTCGAGCGACTGGAACGTACGGACCAGACCGGCCTTCGCGCGCGCCGCGGGTGTCACTCCCGCCATGTCGGCGCCGTTGAACTCGGCGCGACCCGACGAGATGTTGGTGAACCCCGTGATGGCGTCGATGAAGGTGGTCTTGCCGGCACCGTTCGGGCCGATGAGGCCCGTCAGCTTGCCCTTTTCCGCCTTGATGTTGACGTTTGAGTTTGCGTGGAGACCGCCGTACGAAACGGTGAGGTCGTGGGTCTGGAGAAGTGAACTCATGCTGCCGCCTCCTGTGTGGCTTCGGCGGCCCCGAGTTCACGGTGTCCGCCACTCCGGATGAGAATGACGAGGTTTCGGATGAAGAGTGCGAGGAACGCACCGAGGGCCATCATCCACGGACGGCTCCAGTCGTCGGTACGCCACGGGTTGATACCGATGGCGCCCCACACGAGGCCGATCACGATGAATGGTCCGAGGCGACGACCGACGCCCGCCCATTCACGACCGCGGGCGCGCTTCAGCCAGTTGCCGAAGTACTGAACGATCGGCTGGTAGAGCATCGACTGGCCCGACGGGTGCAGGATCGCGGTGAGGATCATTCCGACGCCACCGAGAACCGGCGTGTAGGAGTGCAGACCCTCGGACTGGTGGGCACCGAAGACCGCAACGAGACCCGAACCGGTGAGCACGCCACCGATGACCGCGCCGCTGACCGAGGTGATGCCACCCAGGTAGGCGAAGGCGAGGGTCACGAGGCCGGCGAAGTACACCCAGTTGGCCGACGAGATCTGCTGCTGCTGGAAGGCCGTCATGACACCCGCCATGCCCGCGAGGGCAGAAGCGAGACCGAACGCCAGCAACTTCGTGCGCGGAACGTCGACACCGGCCGACGCAGCCGCGCGCTCGTTGGCGCGCACCGCGAGGAACCGGCGGCCAGTACTGCCGCGTCGCAGGTTCGACACGATCGTGCACATGATCGCCAGCATGATCACGCAGAAGAGCGCGAACTTCGGTGAGTCGGTGAGACCCGCCGAACCGGTGGAGCCGATGTCGATTCCGAAGAACGTCGGCGAAGGAACCGCCGCATTCGATCCGGCCATCAGGTTCGTCAACTTCGAGTTGTCGAAGTACAGCGTCTGCAGGGCGACAGCGGCCGCGATGGTGACCACCGCCAACTGCACGCCGCGGATGCGCAGCGCAGGGATACCGAGGATGATGCCGACGGCGACCGCGACGATGATGCCGAGGATCGCGGCAATCGGCCAAGCAAGGCCCGGTCCGGACACTGCGAAGGGATCCTCGGGTGTGGGAGTGCCGTTGGCCGTCATTCTGGCCATGAAGAACGCCGCGACGCCGGCGATCGACAACTGCACCATCGAGATCTGGCCCACGTACCCGGCCAGCAACACGTAGCTGAGCATCAGCATTGCGCCGATCAAGGTCGTGGTGAAGGCGAAGCCCCACTTGCCCGACAGGCCGGCAAAGATGAAGTCACCCGGCAGACCGAATGCGAGGATGGCTCCGAGCGGCACGAACACCGCGACGTACCAACCGATGCGCTTTGGATACGGCGACAGCGGCAGGCGCTTTTCCTGGATGTTGCCACGCACCGGCAGTGCCTTTCCGCGGAGGAACAGCACCAACACGATGATGACGAGCGGAATGGCGTCGGTGGCGCCGGACTGCAGCCACTGGGGGAACCAGCTCTGCCCAGTCATCCATGTGGCCACGACGGTCTGCAACATTCCGATGCCGATGCCACCGGCAATGGCGATGGGTACCGAGGACAACGAACCGATGAGAGCGGCGCCGAGTGCAGGCACGATCAGTGTCGTGAACTTCACGACGTTGAGGGCGCCCGTGATGGATCCGACGAACACACCCGCCACGCCGGCGGTGACTGCCGCAATGACCCAGTTCGACAGTGCGAGTCGCTCGGGTGAGTAGCCGAGAAGCACTGCACCCTTTTCGTTTCCTGCAGCTGCGCGCGTTGCCAAACCGAAGCGCGTGAACTTGTAGTTGAACCACAACAGCAGGCCGACGAGCGCGGCGACGACCGCGAGCGCGAGGCTTTCGAACGGCAGCGGCTTGCCGAAACCGAGAAAGTTCGTGAACACGTCGCCGGGGAAGAGGATCGACTCGGGTTGCGGGTTTTCCGCACCGAAGTTCACGAGCGCAATACCTTGCAGGTAGAGCATCACGCCGATGGCGCCGATGACCTTGCCGAGGGGTGCCGCGTTGCGTAGTGGTTTGAACACCAGGTAGTGCATGCCGGCTCCGATCAGGACCGACATGAGGAGCGATATGACGATCGCCAACCATTTGTCGACCGGCCCGCCACTGGCCAGTGAGATCCTCACCGGAATGTTGGCTTGGTGTGTCGGCAGAATGTCGATCAAAGGCAATCGGATCGTGCCGTCGAGTCGCAGGTAGTTGTAGGTGAACGCCGCGTACATTGCGACGGCACCGTGGGAGAAGTTGATGACTCCCGAACCCTTGAATGCGACGACGAGACCCGTGGCCATCAATGCGATGAAGCCGCCGGCGCCCATGCCGAGAAATGCAAAACCAATTGCATCCTTCACGTGCTACCCCCTTTTTCTTTGCGCACGTCGCGAAACAAGAAACTACACGGTGACGCCCGACACAGGAAATGAATGATCGATATTTCGTTCGAGAAATTCGATGACGATGCGATGTCTTGAGAAACGAAAAGGGGGCGGTCCGAAGACCGCCCCCTTGACGATTCGTTCATCCGACGATTGCTCGCCGGATATGTGTGATCACTTACCGAAGTCGAGATCGGTGCCGGCGATCAAGCCGAGGCCAGAGAAGTTCTCCTTGACCTGCTTGAGAGCCTTGCCGTTCCACTTCGAGGCCGACACCGTGGAGTTGCACACTGCAACGTACGGAGCCACTGCCTTCTTGCAGGACAGACCCGTCGAGGCAAACGTGTGGAACTTCGTGGTGTTCTCGATGTACTTGGTCAGTGCCGGACCGGTGAGCTTCTTGCCCAGTTCGTTCGCGACCTGCCACACCGTCATGATGCCGAGGAAGCCCTGGGTGCCGAAGCCCTTTTCGAGGGACGTCTTGTCCTTCGCGTACTTCTTGCCCTTGGCGCCGTAGATCTTGGCTTCGCGACGCTGCTGCGGATCGATCAAAGCATCGGGGTCGAGAATCGACGATGCACCGACCGTGTAGATGCCCTTGATCTTGTCGCCAAGTGCACGCATCGTGGTGAGGTCGATACACGCGCCCGAGAGAACCAGCGGCGTTGCCGGGGTCCAGCCGAGCTTGAGCAGGCCGTTCACGAACGTCCAGCAGTCAGCACCCTGTGCCGAGTACACCATGCCATCAGGCTTGAATTCGAGGACCTTCTGAGCGTCAGCGGTGACGTCAGCCGAACCCGGCTTGATCGGAACACCGATGTGGGTCATGCCCTTCATCTTGCCTGCAGCCTTCGAGGTGTTCTTGCCGTTGGTGCCGTTCAGAACGTTCAGCGGCTTCTTCTCGAGGTCGTGGTAGCAGAACACACCGGGAGGGGTGTTTGCCCACGGGACGGCAATCTTCGCGTTGGCCTTGTACTTCAGCACGTCGTTCGTGAGGTACTCGATGAGGCCCGTGTGGACGCCGAGACAGCCACCGCCGCCACCGATGGCGTACACGCCGGGGGTGGTGAAGTCGCCTGGTGAAATCGGCGTACCGACGACAACGGGAATCTTCGCGTCGTTCAGGATCTTGAAGTGGTTACCGAAGAAGTTCAGCGTCGAGTACACGACGAGCGGCTTCTTGGCGGCGAGTTCGTTGGCGCACTTCTGCGAGTCGGCCGGGTTGATGGCCATCTTGCAGACTTCCAACTGGATCGGACGGCCAGGCGTGCCCGTGGCGTAATCCGCGCCGATGCCACCCAGTTCCGTGTTGATGTAGTCAACGGCGGCCTGTGCCATCACCGTGTACTCCGGGAACGAACCAGCAGGGTCGCCCTCGGGGTTCATGATGCCGACGATGACCGGATCGCCCTTTGCCTTCAGCTTCTTTGCTTCGCCACAGGCAAGAGCCTGCTCGAGAGCGCCCGCACCAACGCCGTACTTCGCATCAAGTGCTGCGTCCGGGGCTGCCGGACACGCCTTCGATGCAGCCTTCGGCGTGGCTGACTTTGCCGAGGCATTCGTGACTCCGAACGAACCCACCGTCAATGCGGCGAGAATCGCGGGAACCACATACCTCTTCATATGGTTCTTCAAATGTTCCCCCTGTGAACACGGGCACGTGTGCCCGATTGTTGATGTGACAACCGGCATGCCGGCTGGCTCACTATAACCACGCCGGCCACGCTGTGTAAACGGAACTACAACACGAATACGCCCGGCGTTGGGGCTTCTTTGCATGCTGCAGGAAGTGCATTCGTGAAGGCGAAACCTTCTCAGCGGGTCACGTCGAGGCGACGGAAAGTTTGCAGATGACGCATTACCGATCGGTACGGCCTGTCCTGCTTGCCGAAACGACGAAAAGCCCGACTTCGACCGGGGAGTCAGTCGATGAACGCGGTGCCCGACACGACGATTTCGCCGGGGGTCGGGTCGTCGCGACGCAGCCAGACGTTGACTTTTCGTACGTCGGAATCGGCGAATCGTTCGGTGCCCAGCACCTGGCCGCCCGCGACGACTCGGTCACCATCGAAGACGGGGCGATGGAACGCAACCGTGAGGCGTCGCACGCATCCCGGACCGGCGAACGCGTGCAATGCGTTGACGATGTAGCTGAGGTTCAACGGTCCCTGGTTGATGACGCGACCGCCGAGACCCATCTCGGTCGTTGCTTCGCGATCCCAGTGCACGCGATACGGATCGCGCAGAATCGCGGCCATCGTCTTCATGCGCTGCGCATCGACCGTGTCGACGACGAATTCGGGAAGCGTGTCCGATGCAGTTGGCGTGTTCTCCGCGGTCTTTTCTGCCGGCCGCTTGTATGCGGCGGTGCCGTGCTGACGACGGAAGCGCCACGAGTTGGTGATGCGTGCGACGAGTTTCGAATCGTTCGCAACGTCGCGCAACTCGATCGAAAACTTCATCGCGTCGTACGCATTCCACTTGTCGTCGACGAGGTGTTCCCAGTGGACAATCGAACCCTGCACGTCGTATTCGGTGTCGATGCGCAGCGGTGCGAAATATTCCCAGTCGTAACCGTCGAGACCCACCGAGCCGGGACCCTCGGCGCCGCACACTTCGAACAACTTCGCAATGCTGATTCCCGAGCCGAGAATCGGTACGTGGAACAACGCCACGGGATGCACGAGACGGTCGGGCAGTTGTGCAGACGTCGTGCAGTCGGTGAGGAGGAAGTTCTCCCAGTGGGCGATGGTGTACCGTCCACCTGGAAATCGGTAGCCGAGGATCTCGTTGTCGGGAAGCCCCGAATGCGCCGTTGAAGTCACGAGGGGGAGTCTTACATGTCAGCAAAAGTGTCTCGTACGCACACGCCGGTCGACCCGGCCGACGCAAACGTCATGGACCTGTTCCGCATGGATGGAATGGTCGCCGTCGTCACCGGTGCGGGTCGTGGAATCGGTCGCGGAATCGCGCTCGCTTTCGCCGATGCCGGCGCAACCGTGGTCCTGACGGCACGCCGCGAGCACGAGCTCGACGAAGTCGCCGAACGTATCGCCCAGCGCGGCCAAAAGTCGATGAAGGTCGTCGCCGACATCACGCACCCCGACACCATTCCCACGATCGTCGACCGGGCGATGAACGAGCTCGGGTCGATCGACACGTGGGTCAGCAACGCCGGCACATCCGACTACCCGGGCAACTTTGCCTTCGAAGATTTCCCCGAGTGGCACTGGGACAACCAGATTGCGCTGAACCTGCGCCCGCACTTCGTGGCGTCCCGCGCGTGTGCGGCCGTCATGAAGCCCGGATCGACGCTCATCGGCATTTCGTCCATCGCGTCGATCAAGCCGGCGGTCAACTTCGCGGCTTACGGCGCCGCCAAGTCGGGCATGAACTCTCTCGCCCTCACCCTTGCCACCGAACTCGGTCCGAAGGGCATTCGCTCGAACTGCATCTCGCCGGGCACGGTCCCCACCGAGGCGACAAAGACCGTCGGCCACGTCACCGACGCACAGCTTGAGGCAACGGCCGTCCGCATTCCGATCCGCCGCCTCGGAACCCCCACCGACTGCGGCGCGGCCGCCGTGTGGCTGGCATCGCCCGCCGGTTCGTGGATCACGGGCCAGAACATCGTGGTGTCCGGCGGCGCCTGAATTCAGAAGGTGACGGGGAGTTGCCAGCAGGCGTGCATTTCGCCCCAGGCCTTGCATTTCATCGTCGGCGACGCACCGGACGCGAGTTTGATCTTCGGCAGCATCTCGAGCAGCGTCTGCGACGCCGTGGTTGCCGTGTCGCGAGCGATCGCGTAGAGCGAACGCGGTCGACCGACGGGAAGGGCGGGGTACTTTGACGGTGTGCCGAGGGCCGGTGTGATGCCCGACGGAAGGCCGTCGGCGCGGTATTGACCGCGCGGCTCGCGCTGCACGAGGTCTTTGCGTCCGACGATGAAGTCGTCGGGATCGTTGAAGATGTGCTCATCGCGATTGGCTGCACCAGCGGAACAGATGACGAGCGCACCCTCGGGAATGAGGAGACCGAAGCGTTCGACCTCGCGACGCGCGAAGCGGTCGGCACTGATGACGGGAGTCGAGTGACGGACGGTTTCGAGGTATGCGTACTTGACGAGGCGACGTTCGCCGCGCACGGATTCGAGTTGTTCGGGATGCGTGAGAAGCAGCATCCACATGTTGGCGAGGGCACCGTGCAGCGTTTCATGGTCGCCTTCGAGCAACGTCGCGACGACGTCGCGGGCGTTGGTGGGCGGACCGTCGATTTCCAGCGTCGCGACGGCCGAGAGCCAGTCGTCCTGGGGCTGCGCGCGGCGTGAATCGAGCAACGGAGTGAAGTAGTCGACGAGTTCGCGCATCGCGCGCTTGCCCGCGTCTTGGTTGGTGGGATGCCAGCGCCACCCGCGCTGCATGCGCAGATACCTGTCGGCGAACTGCGGAAGATCGGCGTCGGGAATGCCGATGGTGCGACCGAGCACGACAAGTGGGTAGGGAGCAGCGAAGTCGGCGACGAGATCGGCCGCTCCGTTCTTTGCGATCGCACCGAGCAGTTCCTCGGCCGCAGGGCGGGCGTTGTCGTCGATGCCCTTGGCTTGCGCGGTGAGAACGGGAACCTGGTTGCGAAGGTCACGGCCGAAATCGGTGAGGTGGTAGTGCCAACGCTTCGAGCGGACGGCAAAGTTCGCCGAGTCGGTGAGGACGGACGTGACGTCGTTGTAATGGGTGACCCAGAAACAGTTACCCGGCCAGTCGCGCCACGCAGGGCCGTACGCGCGCAACTTGGCGAGGAGTGAATACGGATCGTCGAGATAGTCCTGCGTACGCATCTGGCCCGGCTTGACCGGGGGCGGTGCGCCGACGCGTTCGCGCTGGAAAACCTCGTAACTGCGGTATCCGGCTTCGTCGTCGCCGCGTTCGCTGGCAAGGGTGTCGTTCTCGTTGTCCGAGCTGTAGGTCATCTCACGCCTTTTCGAACTCGAGCCACAGTTCGTTGATGGCTCCGAGACCGATCGGTGCAAGCGACACGCCGTCGATGTCTTTCGGCATGCGCTCTTCGACGATGCGGACGTTCTTCACGCGCTTCGACATGATGTTCGACCCGATCGATGCTTCCTGGTGGGAGATCCACGCACCGGGGCAGAGGTGTGGTCCGACGCCAAAGGCCATGTGGTTGCACTTGCCCTCTTTGCGGTAGCCGGCGCGGACGATTTTTTCCGTGTACAGGTCGTTGCGGAAGATGTCGAATTTTTCGGGGTCGGTGAACACCCGTGGGTCGTGGTTTGCCGCCCAGTCGACCATGTGCATCAACGACCCGGCCGGGATCTTGATGCCGTGCATCTCGATGTCGAAGGTGTTGTGACGCGGCTGGCCGCCGATCGACGACGAGTGGCGTAGCGTCTCGTGGAAGGCGGCGTCCCACAGCGCGTCGTCGGCGAGAACGGCCGCCATCTGGTCGGGATGCTGCAGGAGCAGGTACCACATGTTGAGAATTGCGCCGCGGGTCGTTTCGCCGCCACCACCCACGATGAGGGCGATGTTGGAGGTGATCTCCTCGGTGGACAGATAGTCGCCGTCGATGACGGTTTGGCAAAGCTCGGAGATGATGTCTGGCGCAACCTGGTTGCCATTGTCGTCGAGCAGATACTGGGGCGACGTGCGGCGTTGCTCGACGATTTCCCCGACGAAGTCCTCGAGGTCCTGTCGGGCCATCAACCCTTTCTGCTCGAAGTCGCGGCCACCGATGCCGCCCATCATGTTCTTGTACCAGTAGAAGAAGCGATCCTGTGCCTCGTCGGGAAAGCCGAGCACCTGGCACACGACGCGGATCGGGAATTCGTTCGCGAATGCGCGGCCGAGTTCGATGACGTACTTGCCCGTCGAAGGCTCGAATTCCGACATGCCCGAGGCAGGGTCGAACCAGGCATCAATCATGTCGTTGGCCATTTTGCAGATCGCACCGAAGCGCTTCGTCAGCGCGCTGCCGACGAGGTGGCGGCCGTAGAGGTTTCGGCGACGGCTGTGTTCGATGCCGCTGAGTTCCAACTGGGTGTTGCCGAGAACGTGGTTCGAACTTCCCTTCGGGATGGTGTTGAATCCGAGACCGTCGAAGTACGCGTCGTTGATGTCGGCGTAGCGGGTGACGAAGTAGCTGTTGTTCAGCTTGTCATGGAAGACCGGATAGTGGTCTTGCATGATGTGGTAGTAGGGGTACGGGTTGCGTTGAAACTCACGCGAACCGAAGATGCGCGGGTCGATGAGCGGCACACCGTTGTCGTCGTGGCCCATGTCGCACGGAGTGCCCAGGGGCATCAGCGGGAACTCGACCTGCTCGGTCGACGCGCGTTCGGCGTCGATTTCGAATGCTTGACCCACGACGCGCTTCAGGTTCTCGGTCAACGACATGTGTCCCCCGGTTCGTCGGTTGCCTGCCCCCACTATATGGGTTCGGAAATTCGTCCGTCCGAGTCGGGCTATCTTCGGCGACATGAGCACATCACTGAACGGACGTCGCGCTCTCGTCACCGGAGCAGCGGCTGGTCTTGGCAAGGCGTACGCGATCGCACTCGCACAGGCGGGAGCAGACGTTGCGATCTGCGACAAATCGGACGGCGTCAAGGCGGTCCGCGACGAGATTCGCGGACTCGGCGTCACGTGTTGGGCGAAGGTCGCCGACGTCGCGAAGAAGAAGCAGGTGAAATCCTTCGTCGATGATGCCGCCGAGAAGTTGGGCGGGCTCGACATCGTGGTTGCCAACGCGGGGGTGGTGCGAATCACGAATCCAGCAAAGGATGCCTACGACAAGGCCATCGACGACTTCGAGTTCATGATGGACGTCAACCTTCGCGGTGTCTATCTCACGGGCCGTGCGGCGATTCCGTACCTGATGAAGAACGGTGGTGACCTCATCAATGTCACGACCGACCACATCCACACCTGCGGGTGGCCGGAAACCCACTCGCACGACGATTCGCAATTGTGCAACTGGAAAGACGTGCAACGTGCGGCGGTCGGCGGTCCCGGATTCGACGTGTACGACGCGTCGAAGTGGGGGATCAAGGGGCTCACGAATGCGTGGGCACGTGCTCTCGCCCCGCACAAGATCAGGGTGAACTCGTTCGGCATGGGTGCAACGGCGACGCCGATGTACCTCGGTTTCCTCGGCGGTCGGCCGCCTGCACCGGGGGTCATGACGCCTGAAGGTGTTGCGGGCGTGCTCGTTGATCTCATCAACGAGGGCCCGAGCGGGCGCACCGGCGACTGCGTGCAACTGTGGGCGGGACACCCCACGGTTCTGCCTGCGCCGATGCTCGACGGAATTCTGTGTGCCGCCGACCTGGCGCGTAGCTGACGGATCCTCGGTCACGAACATGTCGGGAAACGACCTCGCATCAATCCGCGCCGCATCGCTGGCGCTCAGTCCATGGGCCCACCTCGCCACTGTCGGTCGTGATGGTCGTCCCGATGTCGTTCCCGTTCACCCTTGCTGGGAGTCCGACACGATCTGGATCATGATCGGCAACGAGTCGGTGAAGGCGAAGAACGTGCGTCATAACGGCCACGTCGCACTGCACTGGCAGGTCACGGAAAAAGGCGACGGGGTCGAAATGTGGGGCACCGCGTCACTGCACTCCGATCTCGAAACAAAACGCAGGCTCTGGACGGGCGTCTTCGACTACGACCTCAATCTCTTCGCCCCGGGAGGGCCGGACGATTCACCAGACGCAGGTTTCATGCGGGTCGACGTCTACCGCGCACTGCACCTGCCGGCGTACGGCATGGGGGGTCGCTTCGAATGGCGCGCCTGACGACGCTCAGTCGTTCGGTTGCGGGCAAGACGGTGATCGTCACCGGCGCGGCGAGCGGAATGGGGCGCGCGACGGCGCATCTGTTCGCCGACGAGGGCGCACACGTCGTGGTAGCCGACATCGGTGCCGAACGCGTGGGCGTTGTTGTCGACGAAATTCGAACCGCGCACGGTGCGGACCGTGTTCTCGGTGTGCCGACCGACGTCACCGCCGACACCGACCGCCGCGCCTTGGTTGCCGCCACGGTCGAACGGTTCGGGGACATCGATGTGCTGGTGAACAACGCGGGCATCAGTCGGGCGTCGTCGGTATTTGCCGACGACGAGGCCTTCGCCGAGGCGTGGAATGCGACCCTGGCGGTGAACCTCAGCGCCTACGCACATCTCGTGCGCCTCGTCGTGCCCCACATGCAGGGCCGTGGAGGGCGCATCGTGAACGTGGCGTCGACCGAAGCGATCGTGGCAACCCCGGGCCTCGCGGCGTATTCCGCGGCGAAGCACGGTGTCGTCGGACTGACGAAGAGCCTCGCCGCAGAACTTGGCCGGCACGGCATCAACGTCAATGCAATCTGTCCCGGCCCGATCAACACCGCGATGACGGCGGCGATACCGACCGATTCGAAGGCCATCTACGCCAAGCGCAAGGTTCCGCTGCGCCGGTACGGAGAACCCGAAGAAGTGGCACAAATGACCCTCAGCGCGTGTCTTCCTGCGGCCAGCTTCTTGAATGGTGCAAGCATCGTTGTCGACGGCGGGATGACCATTCTTCATTGATCGCCGTTCTGTTCGTTGTTCTGAACAACAACACGACGGAGATCAATCTCATTGCCGCGTCGCCCGAGTGGCCTCTTTGGGTACTCGTCGTTGCTTCGATGGCGTTGGGGTTCCTCCTGGCGAAGTTGACGGGGCGCAAAGAAAAAGGCGAATAGATATTCCGAACTGAGCGTGTTTCAAATAGATTGCGAAACGCATGAAAGTTCGTTCAGCCTTGGCCCAATCGACGATGGATCGCATCGTCAACGTCACCGTGGCGGCAATCGAAGCCGGCGGCGAGCCGTCGCTTCGTGTGAATGACATCGCACGTGACAGCGAGGTGTCGGTCGCAACGCTGTACCACTACTTCGGAGACCGCGAAGGTTTGGTCGTCGCCGCCCGACTGAAACAGTTCGCGGGTTCCACCGGCATCTACTACGACGAATTCGCGCGTGCGATGAACGCCGCATCGACGAGCGACGAACTGGCGTCGGTGGTGCGCGGATTCTTCGGCCAGGCAACGTCACAAGCAAGTCGCGCCATTCGGTTCCTCCGTGCCGAAATCGTCGGCTCGTCACGCACACGTCCTCAACTCGCAGCGGCACTTCGCGAAGTCCAGGAAGATCTCACTGCGAAATTGACCGCGGTCTTTGCGAACGCCCAAGAGCGTGGTCTGCTCCGGTCGTCGATCTCCGCCCGCGACATCGCCGAGTTCGCTCTCACCATTCACTTGGGTTCGATCTTGACCGACCTTCTTGCCGGCGACGACGACCCGGTGTCCTCGCTCGACCCCATTTTCTCCGAGTTGGTCAACTCGGTTTTCCTCGTCAAGAGCTGACAGCCACGGGGCGACGACGCACGTCGGCCTCCGCCTCTCGGAGGCCACCGGACACTGGGTTACCCTGTGGCAATGGAGCAGACACTGCCGGATCCCAGCCTCGCCAAGGGTGACCATCGTTGCCCGGGGGAGTCGTACCAAGACGTGCTGCGACGCGACGAGACCGGTGCTCCGCCGCAGATGATGACCGAGTCGTACGAGTTTCTCGGCGACGAACCCATCGGCTTCTACCGCTACACGTCGAAGGAATTCCTCGAACTCGAATTCGAAAAAGTGTGGTCGAAGGTGTGGCAGTGGGCCTGTCGCGAGGAACACATCCCGAACATCGGCGACTACTACGTCTACGACATCGGTCACCGGTCGATCATCATCGTCCGTGGTGACGACGACAAGATCCGCGCAATCGACAACTTCTGTGGTCACCGCGGAACCCAGTTGAAGCCGTCGTGGGACAACGGCAACGCCAACCGTTTCACCTGTCGGTTCCATGGCTGGGCGTGGTCGACGAGTGGCAACATCGCATCGGTTCCGTGCCGCTGGGACTTTCCGGGCTGGTCCGACGACGACCTCAAGCTTCCGTCGATCCAGGTTGACACATGGGGCGGGTTCGTCTGGGTGAACTTCGACAAGGACGCCGCACCGCTTCGTGAGTACCTGGGCGTGATGCCCGAGCACTTCACGGGCAACTGGGATCTTTCCGACCGCTATCTCGAGTTGCACCTTCGCAAGCGCTTGCCGGCCAACTGGAAGGCATCGATGGGGGCGTTTCTCGAGGCCTACCACGTGTACAAAACCCACCCCGAGGGATTGCGCGCAACCGGTGACGCGAACGCGCAGTACGACGTGTTCGGCGACAACGTCTCGCGATTCATGCACACATCGGGGACCCAAAGCCCGCACATCGAGCGCAAGCAAACCGAACAAGAGATTCTGAACTTCGTACTGCGACGCCGCTACGGCAATCCCGACGATGTTCCAAAGATCCCCGAGGGCAAGACTGCACGCGACGTGTACTACAAGATCGTGCAGGACGAACTGAAGCAACGGTTCAACCACGACTTCTCGCGGTTCAAGGTTGCCGAGACTCTCGACTCGATCGAGTACTACGTGTTTCCGAACGCGTTCTTCTTTCCCGGAGCAGCACGGCCGATGGTGTACCGCTTCCTGCCGCATCCGACCGATCCCGACGAGTGCATCTTCGAACTGCTGTTTCTCAGGTTCGCTCCCGACGGCAAAGAAGCCCCGGCGCCGGCACGCCCGTACGACCTCGACGTACAGGAGAGCTACATGTCGGCACCGGGTATGGAAAAGGGACTTGGATTCGTCTACGACCAGGACACCGACAACCTCGCTGCACAGCAGCGCGGCTTCAAGGGCAGCCTGCGCGGCGGCGAGATTCTTGGCAACTACCAAGAGGTGCGCGTGCGTCACGTGCACAAAGTGATCGACAAGTACCTTTCCCAACCCTGATTCTCGGAACGCTGATCAACGACGCGGGTCTTTCGTAAGAAAACGAAAAGAACCGGTCTGCGCGACTTTCACCTGCGGACCCCAGGGTTTACCCTTTGCCCACGGTGAACGAGAACGACCCCTTCGACGCGCCACCCCGCACACGCACGTGGCGGGACATCCCACCGAGTCCACCCCTCGGTGTTCCTTTGCCGCCCCCGGCCGCTCCGTTCGGGGACTCCGGCGAACCCGACTCGTCTCGTCCGCGCCGTCGGTGGGGGGTGCGGATCGTTGGTCTTCTCGTCGTTGTTGCCCTGGTTCTCGGTGGTGCCGCGGCGATCTTCTCCGGTGGCGATGATGCCCCGGCCGAGTCGACGGACACGACACTCGCGCAAGCGACGACCGATACGACAGTGGACGGCGACAAAACCGCGCCGTCGACAACCGAGCCGGACTCGGGCGTTCAGGCGCCTGCCGGAAGTCCCGAGCAGGTGGCAAGAGAAGTCGGCCCGTCGGTCGTTCAGGTCGAGGGCAACGGAGAGATCGGCAGCGGTGTGATCTACGAGGCCGCCGGCCTGATCTTGACGGCTCACCACGTCGTCGAAGCGGCCGATTCCTTCAACGTCGTCTTGAACGACGGAACGAAGCTGCGCGGCAGGGTAGTGGGTCGTCAACCCGCCCGCGACCTTGCGGTCATCGCCGTCGAAACCGAAAAGGAATTGCCCGCGGCGAAGTTGGGTGGCGACGATCTCGCAATCGGCCAACCCGTCGTGGCGCTCGGCAGTCCGTTCGGCTACCAAGCCTCGGTCACTTCGGGGATCATCAGTGGCTTGAACCGGCAGTTGACGATCGGCCAGATGACCCTGACGGGCCTCATCCAAACCGACGCCGCCATCAACCCGGGGAACTCGGGCGGTCCGCTCGTCGATGCGAAAGACCGCGTGATCGGCATCAACACGGCAATCGCCAGCACGTCGGGTGGCAGCAACGGTGTCGGCTTCGCCATTCCGATACCCGACGCGCGTGACCTGATGGACGAAGTGAAGAAGAACGGTGGCATCGATGCGCCGACGGTGACCGCTCCCGACAATCCGCTCGGTGGGTCCGGCAATGGTTTCGAATTCCAGCTGCCCGACTCCCTGAACGACCTGTTCGGCGATCTCTTCAACCAACTCGACCCGGGCCAGTCGGCGCCGAACGAGGGCTTCGGGAACCCGCCGGGCGCGGTCGACTCGGGAATCGTCGAAGTGAGCCCGTTGCCGAATGGCTGGACCGAGTCGAACAACATGTCGTTCCGGTCGGGCGACCAGGGAGTCGAGACCATCATTCTGACCGGGCCCGACGGCACCGTCACGGTGACGGCGACGAAGGGCCCCGAAGCAGGAAGGGTCGCCGACTCGTACGCGGGCAAGGGTGAAGTGCGGCGTCTCGCCGACGACTTGACGGTCATCGTCGAGGGCACGCCGGGCGTGCCGTCGTCGGCGCTCAAGGCCATCGCCGGCGCGGTGAAGGAGAAGTGACTCAAACATGACCACGAAGCTCGAAACCCTGAAGAACGAACTTTCGCGACACGTCGTCGGTCAGGAACGGGTGGTCGAGCGCCTCATCGTGTCGATGATCGCGAACGGGCACTGTCTCCTCGAGGGTGTTCCCGGTGTGGGCAAGACAATGATGACGTCCACGCTTGCGCGCATGGTCGGTGGCACGTTTGCACGCATTCAATTCACTCCCGACCTGTTGCCCGCCGACATCATGGGTACGCGCATCTACCGTGCGTCGCGCGAGTCGTTCGACATCGAACTCGGCCCCGTTTTTGCGAACTTTGTGCTTGCCGACGAGATCAACCGCGCGCCCGCCAAAGTGCAATCGGCGCTTCTCGAGGTGATGGCCGAGCGCCAGGTGTCGATCGGCGGTGTCACGACCAAGGTCCCGCCCCCCTTCATGGTGCTCGCCACCCAGAACCCCATCGAACAAGAGGGTGTCTATGCGCTTCCCGAGGCGCAGCGCGACCGGTTCCTGATGCGGGTTCCCGTCGACTATCCGACACCCGCCCAGGAGGCCGAGATCGCGCGCCGCAGCGCATTGCCAACCGCGCCACCCGCACAGGTGCTGACAATCGACGAACTGCTCGAACTGCAACGTGCCGCGGCCGACATGCCGGTGCCCGAGGCCGTCGCTGACTACGCGGTACGCCTCGTCGTGGCGACGCGTGATCCGCGATCGTTCGGATTCGACACGCTCGACGGATGGCTCTCGTTCGGTGCAAGCCCGCGCGCGACGCTCGGTCTTCTCGCCGCAGGTCGCGCCATCGCACTGATGCGTGGTCACTCGACCGTTCGGGTGCAGGACATTTACGACATTGCCTACGACGTGTTGAACCACAGGCTCGTCCTGTCGTGGGACGCGGTGACGCGCGGTACAACCGTCGACGAGTTCATCGTGGCGTTGCTCGAGCGCGTCCTTGCGCCGTCTGGTTGGTGAAAGTGACGTCGCCGCGACGCCAGGCTCCGCCACGGCTTCCGAGGTCGCTCATCCCCGTGACCCGTCGTATCTCGGGTCTGTTGCACGGTGACTATTCGGGTTTGTTGCACCGCGCCGGCTCCGAGCTGGGGGACATTCGTCGATATTCGGAAGGCGACGACGTGCGCCTCATCGACTGGCCGGCCACGGCACGTACGAACGAGACACAGGTTCACGACACCATCGCCGATCATGAACTCGATGTGTGGTTGGTTGTCGACGCATCGCCGAGCATGTCGTTCGGGACCGCACGTTCGACGAAGTACCGCCTTGCCGCTGACGCGGCAGGCGCCATCGGCTTGTTGGTCGTGCAGAGCGGCAACAGGTTGGGATGCGTGGTTGCCGGTGCCGCAGGACGGATTCTTCCGCGAACCGGAACCGATCATTTGGCGGCCGTGCTCGCAACGATCGATCGGGCCGCCGCGGAACAGTCCTCTGCCGTGGCAGACCCGTCGTCGGCTCTGGCGATGCCGATGTCGCCCCGTTCGCGCCGCGGACTCGTCGTCGTGATTTCGGACTTTCTCGACACGTCCTGGTCGGGGGAGATGGCGAAGTTGGCACGTCGTCACGACGTCATCGCCGTCGTCGTCTCCGACCCGCGCGAGTTCGCTCTACCGAACGTTGGGGTGGTCGAACTGGAGGATGCCGAAACCGGCCGCGTCGCATCCGTCGACACGTCGCGTCGCGACGTTCGCGACAGGTTCGCTGCGATGGCCCGGGAGCGGTTCACCGATCGGGTTGCCGCGCTTCGCACGGCGCGGGTCGACGTGGTCGACCTGCGGACCGACACCGACTGGGTGCCCGTGCTCGCGGGTTTCCTGCGTACACGCAAACGACGTCTGGCAGCGGGGGGACGCCGATGATTGCGCTCACCCTGCTCGAACCGTGGCGACTCGTTCTGCTGGTCCTGCCAGTGGGACTGGTCGTCTTCTCCCTCGTCGACGCGGGACGCAAGCCGTCGCGGCGCATGCGCTTCAGTTCGCTCGAACTCTTCGACGGCCTTGCGGTTCGGCCGTCGCGCGTGAAGCAGTCGGTGCCGCTCGTCCTCGTCGTGCTCGCACTGGGTGCCGGCAGTATCGCAGCCGCGCGTCCTGCTTATGAAGAAACCGACAAGAGTGAAAAGGCCGTCGTCGTTCTCGCGATCGACGTGTCGTTGTCGATGAGCGCAACCGATGTCGCCCCGTCACGAATCGAGGTGGCCAAGAAGTCGGCGATTCGGTTCGTCGACAACGCTCCAGTCGACACCTTGATCGGTGTCGTCGCATTCGACAGCGCAGCACAGCAAATCATCTCGGCCACCGACAATCGTGACGCGGTCCGGCGGGTCATTTCGCGACTCGAGCCGGGCACCGGCACTGCAATCGGCGAAGCGATCTTCGCGTCGCTCGACACCATCGCCGCCGCGGCTGATGCGAGTGGGCTCAACGACGCGGGTGACGCCACGGTGGGAACGATCATCTTGTTGTCCGACGGCACCACGACCACAGGTCGGCCCGACAACGAGGCGGCAGCAGCCGCCCAGGCGCGCGGGGTGAAGGTGAACACGATCGCCTTCGGTACGCCCGACGGCACCGTGGTCACCCCGGACGGCCAGACCGTACCCGTGCCACCCGATGAACAGGCACTGAAGAACATCGCAGACATCGCCCGCGGCGAGAGTTTCACCGCCACGACCGAGGGGGCACTGGCGAAGATCTACGACTCTCTCGGCAGTGCGATCGTTCGCAAGACGGTCACACGTGAGGCCTCGGGTCTCTTCGCCCTCGCAGCCGTCGTTTTGATGTTCATCGCTGCGGTGCTCTCGCAGCGCTGGTACCGACGAGTTCTCTAGTTCGACTCGATGACGGCCACCGCTGCGTCGGTGATTGCACCGGCGGTTCGGTCGCCAAGGGCCGCGCGCATCGATTCAACGGTGGTGAGATCGTAGAGAACCGACAAGACGACGAGCTTTTCGTTGGAAACCCGGCCCAGATCCGCCCCGAGCCAATTCCTCAGTTGTTGGTTCAGTAGTTCGATTCGTCCGAAGCGAGCGGCCGCCGCTGCCGGCCATTCGTGGGCGAGCGACTCGGTCGTGCGGGCGACGACTCCCTGTTTTTCCGAGAATTCGATACGCAGTTCCGCGAGGGCGAGGAGTCGGCTGTGCAGATTGCCCTCGGGTGGGCCGGCCGTGAAGTAGTGCTCGACGCGTGGGTAGAAGTAGCCGATGACGCCGGCGATCAGTTCGTTGAACGAGCCGAAGTAGCGGAACAGGGTTCGCTCCGACACACCCGCTCGCTCGGCGACCTCGGCAATCGGCGGGTTGTAGCGACCCTCACTGAACAGTTCGACGAGCGCCTCGTAGACGGCACGCTTGCCGCGCTCGACGCGCTCGTGGCGGCCGTCCTTCTTCTCGTCGTTTGTGTCCGACATTGTCGGGGAGAGTACTCGCCGCGGGGGCCAATGTGGCAGATGACGTGTCAAATCCGCCGCACCGTATGCTCGGGCCGATGCAGCCCACCCCGGCAGACCTCTTCTATGCCAGGTGCGGCATCGAGCGACACGCCGGTGCGATGGAGTTCTGGGCCGAGCTGTCCCTGCGATGCGGTGACGACGTCGCGCGGGAGGTGGGTGATCTCCTCGAACGCCGCGCGCACGGTGTCGGCGACGCCGATGACGTCGCAGTGTTCGCGTGTGATCCCGACCGCCAGCGGGTCACCGTCGACACCGCGTCCCCCCACACCTGGGCATGGCTGAACGTCCTCGCCGGGGTCAGCGATCTCGGCGAGGCACTCGACCTTGGATGCGGTGGAGGAGTGGTGACGTGCTTCCTCGCCGCCCTGCATCCGAATGCGCATGTTGTCGGAGTCGACGCGAATCCGACCGCCATCGCGACTGCGCGTCGGATGGCACGCGAGCTCGACCTTCCCAACGTCGATTTCGTAGTCGCCGACGTCGCGGGTCTCGATCTTGGTCGCCGCTTCGACCTCGTCGTGTCGAGCGCGGTGTGGGCCGAAACGGAACAGTGGGTGCATGCCGGACGCTGGTGGTCGGCGCTCAACGAGATGCCGCGACTCTTCGCTGTCGGTGCCGTGTCAAGCCACCTCGCGGTCGCGGCAGAGCGTCATCTCGATCGCAACGGCGTGTATCTCTCGCTCGAACGGTGCCGTGATCTGGCGGGACTTTCGGCATGGGTTGCGGCGCTGCAGAACGTGGGCCTGAACTTCGACGCCACCATCAGCGACATGCTGACGATCGACGGAGTCCTGACCGGTCCGGAACGACTGCCCTTCGTCGCAGCACGTCGCGAAACTTTGCCGGCGACGGTCAATGATCTCGTGCAATGGCGCCTGCGGGTCGGCGACCCGCGCCTCGACGAATCCCTGCTCGCTGAGATGGTGATGGCAACAGGAACGCCGTGGGCGCTCGTCGTGGGCCGTGTCTTCGAAGCCGAGGAAGACGGTGACACGTTCTCGGCCGCGTTGCTGCTGCTCGAGCGAGGCGACGAAGGCAAGTTGTACTTCGCCACGACGAGGGGCGTGCGCGAGGTCCTGGCGTCGAGCCCCGACGGCGGTGCCGCCCAGTTTCGGCCGTTGTTCCGGCGTATGCGCGATGAGATCGGCAGTCGCAAGGCGGTTCGGTCGGGTCGCGTAGCGGTCGATGCGGACCTCGCGGTCGTCGTGCCTCGTCCAATCGTCACACCGGGTGGGGGACGACGACCACTGGCACCTTGGAATGCGCCGCGACGTACGAGGCGACCGAACCGAGAATGAATCCACTGAGCCCGGTGTGACCTTTTGCGCCGATCAGGACAAGGTCGGCGGTCAGCCGGCGAGAATCGGTGTGAGAGTGAGCTCGGGCTCGTCGGCAAGCAGTCGCTGCAGTCGAAACTTGTTTTCGAACAGTGCAACGAGTGCTTCGTCGCTGCGCTTCAGAATGCGAATGCCGCCGATTGCGCGCAACCGATCGATGCTCGCCTTGTCGGTGAGTCGAATGGCTTGGTAGACGGTGGGCCGCACCTCGATGGGAGCGTTGAATTCGCCGGCAAGGCGGTGGGCGAACACCTCGAGTTGCAGCGCACCGACGGCAGCGAGGATCGGGTCGCTGTCGCCAAGGTCGGGATCGCGCAACACCTGGACGACACCCTCTTCGTCGAGCTGGGCGAGTCCCTTGCGGAACTGCTTGAAGCGCCCTGAATCGAGCGGACGCGCGGTGGCAAACACCTCGGGTTCGAATCGTGGCACCGCGGGAAACTCGACGGCGTCGTCTGCGTAGAGTGAGTCGCCGATGCGCAGATCGTTTGCGTTGATGAGACCGATGATGTCGCCGGGAAACGCGGTTTCGATGGTCTCTCGGTCGTTGCCGAACGCCGTCGTGGCGTACTTCGTGCCGACGAGACGCCGCGAGCGGTGACATGTGGCGTCCATGCCACGTTCGAATTTCCCCGAGCACACGCGGGCAAATGCGAGACGGTCGCGGTGGTTGGGGTCCATGTTCGCCTGGATCTTGAAGACGAATGCCGAGAACGGGCTGTCGATCGGACGTTCGTTGTCGTTCACGTCTGCGCGAGGTTCGGGGGCGGGGGCGAGATCGACCACGGCGTCGAGCAGCATGCGGATTCCGAAGTTCGTGAGGGCCGATCCGACGAACACCGGGGTGGTGATTCCGGCGAGGAACGTTTCGACGTCGAGGTTTGCACCGATGGCGTCGAGCAGGGAGCAGCCGTCGAGCGCAGCGGACCACGCGGTTCCTTCTGTCGATGCCGCTTCGTCGGGATTCACAATTTCCTCGGGGGACAATTCGGCGCCGTGCGCGGTGCGCACGAACCGAATGAAATCACCGGTTCGGCGGTCGATGACGCCGCGAAAGTCGCCGGGAATACCGACGGGCCACGTGACCGGAGTCGGCTTGAGACCGATCTGTTCCTCGACTTCGTCGAGCAGTTCGAGCGGATCGCGACCGGGCCTGTCGTACTTGTTGAAGAAGGTGATGACAGGGAGATTGCGAGAGCGACACACCTGGAACAACTTGAGGGTCTGGGCCTCGATGCCCTTGGCTGTGTCGAGCACCATGACCACCGAATCGACGGCGGCCAGAACGCGGTAGGTGTCTTCCGAGAAGTCGCGGTGGCCTGGAGTGTCGAGGAGGTTGAAGGTGTGCCCTCGGTAGGGGAACTGCAGCACGGTCGACGAGATGGAGATGCCGCGTTGTTTCTCCAGCTCCATCCAGTCGGAGGTTGCCGCGCGTCGTCCGGCCCGAGCGCGCACCGCGCCGGCTTCCTGAACCGCACCTGCGTAGAGGAGGAACTTCTCGGTGAGGGTGGTCTTGCCGGCGTCGGGGTGCGAGATGATCGCAAACGTGCGTCGTCGGGCCGCCTCGGAGGCGACGTCGGAGTTCGGTGGCACGACCATGGGAACGTGAACGCTACCGACCCACGTAGTGTGTCGCTTGCATGATCCAGATTCACAACGACGAGATGTTCAGGCCGGTCGAATTCACCCACGGTCCGGCGATGACGAATCGTTTGATGCTCGCGCCCTTGACGAATCAGCAGAGTCACCCCGACGGGACTCTCTCCGACGAAGAGCATCGGTGGCTCACCATGCGCGCACTCGGTGGATTCGGCCTCACCATGACGTGTGCGGCTTCGGTGCAGGCCGTTGGTGTCGGATTCACCGGACAGTTGGGAATACACGACGACCGGCATGTTCCGGGCCTGACCCGTCTCGCTTGCGACATCAAGATGGCCAACAGCCTCGCAATCGTGCAATTGCACCATGCGGGTAATCGCTCGCCGCGCGAGATCATCGGCACCGATCCGTTGTGTCCTTCGGACGATGCCGAAACCGGCGCGCGAGCTATGTCGAACGAGGAAGTCCACGAAATGATCGGGGCCTTCGTCGCGGCCGCCGGACGGGCCCAAGCAGCGGGTTTCGACGGCGTCGAGTTGCACGGAGCCCACGGTTATCTGCTGTGCCAGTTCCTGTCGGCGGAACTGAACCGACGCACCGACGAGTTCGGCGGATCCCTCGAGAACAGGGCGCGACCTCTGCTCTCGATCATCGAAGGCGTCCGGCGTGAATGCGGGCCCGACTTCCACCTGGGTGTGCGTCTGTCACCCGAACGATTCGGTATGCGACTCGGCGAGATCTGCGAACTGTTCGAACGCATTGCCTCAGATGGTCACGTCGACATGATCGACATGTCGCTGTGGGACTGCGCAAAAAATGCCATCGAAGATGGTTGGACCGACCGGCGCCTCGTCGACATCTTTGCCGCACTCGACCGACGGAACGTTCGTCTCGCCGTGGCGGGAAAGCTCTACTCGGCCGCCGCCACGCGGTCGGTCATCGATTCGGGGGCCGACATTGCCGTGGTTGGGCGCGCGGCGATCACGAACCATGACTTTCCGCGCCTGATGCGCGACGACCCCGACTTTGCGATGCGCAGCCTTCCGGTCAGTGCCCAGACGCTGCGCGACGAGGGCTTGTCCGACGTGTTCGTCGGCTACATGCGCAACTGGAAGGGTTTCGTCGCCGACTGACGACGGGTACGGTTCTCGACGTGGAGGTGAAGCGGCTGACGGGGATATTCGGAGCCGAAGTTCACCTTGGCGACGTCCGTCGACTCGATGCCGAAATTTTCGGGGAACTGCGCCGCCTCGTCTGCGAACACGAAGTCGTGGTCATCCCGGGCCAAAGCCTCGGCGTGTCCGACCAGGTCGAATTGTCGCGTCGTTTCGGGCCTGCCGGGCCCGTGCCATTCATCGAACCGAGCCCCGATCACCCCGAGGTCATCAAGGTCTTGAAAGAGGCGACCGATGGCGACGCGTTCAACTTCGGCGGAGCATGGCACAGCGATTTCAGTTTCCAGCCCGAACCACCGTCGTTCACACTGCTCTTTGCCATCGACATACCGCCATTCGGCGGTGACACCCTGTGGTCGTCGATGTCTGCCGCGTGGCGTTACCTCTCCGATGATCGTCGTGCGGAGTTGCTTGCCATCACCGCCGTGCACACGGCGCGCGACGCCTACTCGCGGAAGATGCAACCTCTCCACTCGGGACTGTCGGGCATGAACATCGTCTGTGACGACACGGCGAACGACACCGAATTGCACCCACTGGTCACTACCCATCCGGAAACCGGCAAGAAGTGCCTCTTCTTCAACCGCGCCTACGTGCGCGACCTGCTCGGTGTCGACTCCGACCGTGTCGCATCCTTGCTCGAGTGGCTGCACTCGTACACCACCGATGCGCGGTTCACCTTTCGCCACCGCTGGTCGCCGGGCGATCTCGTCATCTGGGACAACCGGTCAACACAGCACTACGCGTTGAACGATTATGCGGGTTTTCGCCGCGAATTGCACCGCACAACAGTGGCCGGCGAGCGACCGAGCGCCTGACACCGATGTTTCTCGCAATTGCAAGCACGGGGCGTACGGCAACGTCGTACATCGCTGAGGCCTTGAACATGGTGACGGGAATCGCCGCTCTCCACGAGGGGCATCTGGGAAACGATGCTGGTCCCGACATCCTGCCGCTGGTCAATCTCGAAAACTTCCAGTGTTTCAAGAGCACCGAGCGGGCGAGGGAAGTGGTCGCGGCAAAGCGCAACGACGAGATTCTTTCCACTGCATGCGGGACGCTCGGTGTCGACCTGTTGGTTGATGTCGCGTACTACAACTCGGTTCTCATCACCCAGATTCTCAGACAGGTACCGTCGGCGCGAGCGGCCGTCATCATTCGTGATTGCGAGTCGTTCGTTCGATCAGCCACATGGTTCACGGGGACCGATCCGATGCCCGTCGGTTGGCCCGACCCGTCGAAGAATCTCGATGCCCGAGAAAAGTTCATTGGTCTCGGACGGTTGCGGCCCTTCGCGGGCGACGACCTCAGCGCATGGTCGAAGTGGGGTGCGATCGAGCGAAACATCTGGTTGTGGAGGGTCACGAACAACCTGCTCTGCGACACATGGGAATGCTTCCCCAACCGGGTCCAGCAGATCGACTTCGGGGATTTCACAAGGAACCCGTCAGCGGTTCTCGAAGGTCTATTGAGTACCATCGGGCATCCTCTCGACGCGGTTCGCACGGGCCAACTCGACGAGGCGCTCGTCGAGGCGCGGTCGCGCCAAAACGAGCGATTCGGTGGCTACCAGGTCGGCACGGCCGACACCTGGACCGCCGGCCAGCGGGGCCTCCTGTCGGAGGCAACGACGGAAATCAATGGTCGAGTGGAGAAATTGCGTGGACAACGAACTGGTTGAGGAAGTGATGACCATCATTCGGTCCGTTCTGGCATCACGCGGTGCAGTCGATGCAAACGTCGGCATTGACTCCGGGATGGGCAATCCACCGTCGTGGGACTCGCTCGCCTTCGTCGAAATATTCACGACCGTGTGCGAGCGTCTCGGACTCGACGTCAGCGACGATGATGCGATCCATTTCATGACGGTGCGCGAGATCGTCGACTTCGCCGCCGGCAACGCGGCGTAGCACCGATGTCGGTCCCCGGAAGGCTGCTCACCGATCGCTGGCGCACCGCGGACGGTGGACGTGCCGTCTTCGAAGGGGCCTTCGGCGCATCAAAAAAGCTCGTCATGCACGAGGACGAAGCAGCGGCCCGACTCGTCGCAATCCATGCTCTGCTCACCGACCGCGGAATCTCGTCGGGTATGCGTGTCGGGGTGCTGAGCAACCATCGCGTCGAGACCTATCTGGCCGTACTGGCGACGGTGTCCACCGGGGCCACCTTCGTACCGCTGAACCCGAAGTTCCCGGCCGAGCGTCTACGCACGATCGTTTCACTGGCTGATCCGAGCATCGTCCTCGGCGACGTGACAACGCGGGGAGTTCACGCGGCCGTAGCCGGGGCAGTGTCGTTCATTGACGTCGAGGAAGTCGCACCCCAACCACACCGTGCGGATGAATGGTCCGACATGATCGGCGCCTCCCAAGTGACGTCGGACGACACCGCCTATCTGATGTTCACGTCGGGGTCGACCGGAACACCCAAGGGAGTTCCCATCTCGTTCGGGAATCTGCTCGCGTACGTCGACGGCATCACCGACGTGCTGGAACTACCGTCGGGTTCGCGGTTCTCACAGTTTTTCGACCTCAGCTTCGACCTGTCGATGCATGACATCTTCGTCTCCACGCGGATGCGCGGAACACTCGTTGCCCCGGGTCAGGTTGATCTGATGATGCCCGGCGCATACGTCGCGCGCGAACGAATCGACGCCTGGTTTTCGGTACCGCTTATCGGGGCACAGTTGGGTGGCGCCAAACGCAAGGACGACTTCCCCGGCTTTGCGTCGATGCTGTTCTGTGGCGAGGCCCTTCCGATGGAAACGGTGGTCGCGTGTCGACCATGGCTTGCACCGGGTGGTCGGATGTGGAACCTCTATGGTCCGACCGAGGCGACGATCGCATTCACAGCCGCCGATGTCACCGAGTCACCGCGCACCGACGGTAATGCGTCGATCGGCCACCCGTTTGGGGTCAACCGAACCGCACTGTTGAAGCCCGACGGCTCGATCGTCGACTCTCCGTCGATCGACGACGAAGGTGAACTGCTTCTCGGCGGGCCGCAGGTGTTCGGTGGGTATTCCACCGATGCACCGTCGCCGTTCGTGTCGCAAGGTGAATCGTTCTATTACCGAAGTGGAGACCTCGTCCGGATCGACGGCGAAGGGGTGTACTTCCGTGGGCGTGTCGACTCACAGGTGAAGTTCCGCGGTTACCGAATCGAGCTCGGCGAGATCGAAACGGTCGCGCGCCGCGCTTTTGGTCTGAAGACGCTCGCGGTCGTGATCGTCGGCGACGGTGCCGATGCGCGTCTCGTTCTCTTCCACTTGGCTGCAGAGGTCGACGGCGGCACCGTGCCCGACCTGAGAGTGCTGGAATCGACGCTTCCGAACTACATGATTCCGGCGGTGTCCGTGGCCCTCGACTCAATGCCAACGAATGCCAATGGAAAGATCGACCGTCGCGCACTCGCCACACTCGGGGACGGTCGTTGATCCCCGATGAACCCACTCGCGCACATCGTCTCTCTTCTCGCGGTCCTTCCCGTCGCCCACTTCCTGCCTCGGCGGTGGCGACTCGGTTTCATCACGTTGGCCGGCCTGGTCTTTATGTTCATGCTCGCTCCCGCGGGCTTCTGGATCGTGCTCTTCACGGTGGTCGAAGCCCTGGTGTTGGAACGCATCCTGCGCAATCTGCCGAAGAAGTCGATGGTGCGCCAGTACATCCCGTACGTCCTGCTCCTCAACGTCTTCACAACCGACATCGCGAATGAAGCCTTCACCCGTCAGCACTTCGTCACGGCCGGCGTCGCATTCGCAGTCGTGCGTGTTTTCATGACGACGAAGCAACTTCTCGGCGCGAAGTCGACGACACTCGTGCAGCGTGTCGTCTCGATCGGGGCGGGTGCTTGGTTCCTTCCCGCGGTCGTCATCGGCCCGGTGTTCTCGGGTACGACGTTGTGGGACCAATCGGGGAAACACAGCACCGAACCCGATGTGGGATCGACCGAGTTCCTCTACCGCAAGTTGTTCGCGGGCTGGATTCTTACCGTTTTGGTGTCGGATTGGTTGATGCAGCAAGCCGGAGGCACACACCTCGGGCGATGGACGGCACCGCTGGTCTTGCTGGCGCTCTTCGGACACTTGTTCGCGGCCTTCTGGGGTCAATCCCTCGTGGCCGAGTCCGGTGCGGCGTTGGCCGGTTTCGAAATTCCCACGAACTTCAATCGTCCGTGGCTCGCGGTCGACATCCGCGATTTCTGGAACCGTTGGCACATGTCGATGGCGCGGTTCGTGATGCAGTACTTCTTCTTGCCGTTGAACCTCCGTGGTGTCAACGCACGACTGGCAACCGCCGTCGCATTTTTCTACATGGGTCTTTGGCACGAGGCGAAGCCCGGGTACATCATCTGGGGTCTCGCCCATGGCGCGTTGATGGCCTTCGCTCCGAAGTCGGCCGATCTCACGTCGCGGACTGCGCGGGTTGTGAACCGCGTTGCGACCCTGTCCCTCGTCGTTCTTCTCTCGTACGTGGCGAATTATGCGTTCTAGAAAGTTCGTTGTCAGGCGGATCGTGGCTCCGATCCTCGTACTCGCACTGATCGTCGTTCCCTCGTACAGCTGGTTGCGCGCCGGGCGAGTGCCGGGGAAATACGTGAACCGCTGTCAGGCGTCGGTTTTCGAGTCGAACTCTCCGCCCGCCGACCTGTTGTTGATCGGGGCCAGTCGCACGGGCTTCGGGATCGACGAGCAGATCGTCGACCTGCGGATGTCCGATGCCGAAAAACACACGACGGAGAAGATCGTCCTCCTCGGGAACGCCGAGTCCGATGCCAACATGGCGCTTCGCACGTACTTGCGCGAGCGCGGCGCACCGAAGAGCATCGGTATCGAAATCCTGATCACCCGTACCGCCGGGGACACCGTGTCCGCACGTCTCGGTGCGGCGCTGACCAATCGCAGCTACGCGTTGTTCGGGGCCAACGCATATTCCGGTTATCTCGATGCGCTGATCGAGCGCGGGGTCATCGACAACGCGGACGTGTACGTGAGGTCGCACTTCCCCTCGCCCTTGAAGTTCTTTTTCGATCATCTTCAGGCGGGTTTCGACAATGCACTGCGCTCGCTCGACCAGACCGTCGATCCATTGGGTGATTGCGGCAGGATGGTCTTGCGCGTCTGGGGATCGGTTGCTGCAGCCCCGTACACCGATGCGACGCCACGGCCGACGGAACGTCGACTCGAACGCCTGAAGCGCGAGTCGGCCCGTTACGTGCCGATCAACGTCGACAGCCGGCGGGCCTACGGCGAGATCGCTGCAATGCGCGACATGGTCAAGATTGCCCGGGAAGCGGGGGTTGAGAACGTTTTCCTCTACTACTTCCCGTCGTTCGGCGAAACGACCGACGTGATCAACCTCGACCGGGTGTCGCAGTTGGTGCCGGGTACCGCGATGTTCGATGCTCGACAGGTGCTGAACGACCCGTCGAAGCCCGGGTTGAACCTGCAGTACCAGGATCGTGCCCACCTCACGAAGTACGGCGCGTACGAAGTCACCGATGCATTCACCGACTTCCTGAAAGACTTCTCCCGATGAGGAACTTCCTCGCACGGCACCCGAGAATTCGCGTGGCTTTGGCATGGATCGGCCTCGTCGTCGTCGCGGTGGTCCTGCTGCGGTGGGTCGAGCCGGCCACGTTCGAATCTCCCTACAACAACTTCTGAACCACCCCGTTCGAAACGTAGGCTGAGCGTCTATGGGCAATCCGTGGTTCGAAACCGTCGCTGTGGCGCAACGCCGGGCACAGAAGCGTCTGCCGAAGTCGGTCTACGGCGCCATCGTCGGTGGTTCGGAAAAGGGTCTCACCTTCAGCGACAACCTGAACGCGTTCGACGAACTTGGTTTCGCCCCTCACATCGCGGGACTGCACGCCGGGCGCGACCAATCGGTCACCGTGATGGGCCAGCAACTGTCGATGCCCGTCCTCATTTCGCCGACGGGCGTGCAGGCGGTGCATCCCGATGGTGAAGTCGCCGTCGCGCGCGCCGCCGCGAATCGTGGCATTGCGATGGGCCTCAGTTCTTTTGCCAGCAAATCGATCGAGGAAGTCACCGCGGTGAACAACCAGGTGCTCTTCCAGATGTACTGGTCGGGCGGACGCGACACGATGGTGCAGCGGCTCGCGCGTGCCAAGGCGGCGGGCGCAAAGGGAATCATCCTCACGCTCGACTGGACCTTTTCGAACGGTCGCGACTGGGGTAGCCCGTGGATTCCCGAGAAGGTCGGCCTCAAGGAATTGATCAAACTCGCGCCGCAAGGTCTGTCGCGACCGCGTTGGTTGTGGATGTACGCCAAGACCCTCGGTCTGCCCGACCTGAGCACGCCCAACATGGCCGCGCCCGGTGACAAGCCGCCCACGTTCTTCGGTGCGTATTTCGAATGGATGCAAAGCCCCCCGCCGAGTTGGGATGACATCGCGTGGTTGCGCGCGCAGTGGGACGGGCCATTCATGGTCAAGGGCGTTTGCCGTGTCGACGACGCCAAGCGCGTGGTCGACGCCGGCGCAACCGCACTCTCGGTGTCGAACCACGGTGGCAACAATCTCGACGGAACCCCGGCACCGATTCGTGTTCTTCCCACCATCGCCGATGCGGTCGGTCACGACATCGAGGTTCTGCTCGATGGTGGCGTGCGACGGGGGAGCGACGTCGTCAAGTGTCTCGCCATGGGGGCCAAGGCAGTGATGATCGGTCGCGCCTATCTGTGGGGCTTGTCGGCCAACGGACAGGCCGGAGTCGAAAACGTTCTCGACATTCTGCGAGGCGGTATCGACTCGGCGCTTCTCGGCCTCGGCAAGTCGCATGTCGGCGAACTCACCCGCGACGACATTGTCATCCCCGAAGGGTTCACGCGCCGTCTCGGCGCCTGATTCTTGCTCTTGGTACAGACTCCGCGGGTCTCGCGGTCAAACGGGAGCGAAAGAGTGTGGCAAGCGGAGGTTCAGGACAGCATCTGGCGATCGAGAATCGAGTACACGCGCTTCGTGAAGTACCAACGCCCGTTCTTCTTCGCGTACTCGTCCTCGTAGCGGCCCGTCACGTTCATTTTCCCGCCGGCCTCGAGGTGCAGAAATTCCTGCTGGTACCACGTGCCCTTGGCGGTGTCGCCGGTGACGATGATGGGGCCGGCCGATGCAAAGAAACCGACGAAGGAAAATGCCGACATCGACTCTTGCCACATCGGAAAGAAGTTCGCCTTGCCCTGAACCTCGCGGCCGGGCAACGACCACGTGGCGTCGTCGGTCCAGTTCGACTGCCAGGCCTCGCCGTCGAAGCGCATGACGGCGTCGTTGTACGACTCGACGAGTTCACGGATGGCAAGACGGTCTTCGATGGGGCCCTGACTGATCATGTTCGGGATGGTAGTAGGTTGCCCACATGATCCGAGTCAGCGTGCTGTATCCGAAGACCGAAGGTGCCAGGTTCGACCACGAGTACTACCGAACCACGCACGTCCCCATGGCCGTGAACGGGTGGAAGCCTGCCCGAACCGAAATAGACAAGGGCGTCGACGGCCCGTTCGAGGCCGCCGTGCACTTCTTTTTCGAATCGGCCGACCGGTTCCAGCAGTGCATGGGTATGCCCGTCACCGGGGAACTGATGGCCGACCTACCGAACTACACGAATATCGAGGCACAGATCCAGGTGTCGGAAGTCGTTGAATCCTGACGACAAGTCGTCAGTGGGAATGGCTGCCGCAGATGTCGACACGTTCGTCGGTCGGCACTGCAGCCTGACCTTCCGCCAATCCTTCGACCGCGGCAAACGGGCCACACGGGTGGGGGACCACCCACACGTGCACCATTGGAATCTCCACGGTCGCTCGTCGTGACCCTTCCGGGCATTGTCCACTTTCGTCGGTGATGCCGCTGATCGAGGGGCGCATGTCGTCGCCGAGCTTCCAGCACAGGTTGTCGTGGATGTGCCACTGCATCAATGGCCCCGCGTAGTCGGTGAGCTGCAAATCCTCGAGCGTTGTTCCGAGGTTTGCCATGTACATCGCCGAGACGAGAATTCGCGTCTCGCCGTACACCTTGTAGACGATCGATTCGGGTGCAGTCGTGTCGAGGAACTTTCCGTCGATCAGCGTCGTCGGTTTGACGAAGTGTTCGTAGCCCGTGCGTTCGTCACCAATTGAGATCCAGCCCTCATCGACGGCAACGCGGTAGTCGCTCCAGCGCATCAAGTCGCGCTGCGTGTCGAGGACCAATTGTCGTGCGCGATCTTCCTGTTCGGCGCTCACTCCATCGACGCCCTCGATGTCGATACCGATGCCGGGGAAGTAGGGGCGCGGCCACGATGAAGTGTCCGAACCGTGGTCGTGTCCCGAGGCGGTGACCATGGCGGGAACGACGAGGAGAGTCGCGAGGCCCGTCGCCGACAACCGTTCCAGATTCAGGCCGGCGGCAACCTTCGGTGCAAGTGCCAGCGCCAGCGCGAATGCGGCAAGAATCGCGCACAAGAGATCTGTTGCCTGAACGCTCTCCACCGTCTCCAGCCCGGCGATGAATCCGATTCCGACGGTCTTGGCGACGATCCAACCGCCGATCGACACCGCGCTCACGGCCGCAACGAGAAGACGAACCCGACGGTCACCTTTGAAGAGGCCCGCAAGACCGACGACCACTTGGGCGATGGCCAGCACGGCGAACGAGCGGGCGGCCGTCGAATGCTCGGCATGCAGGCCCGCTGCGACCCCGTGCACCAAACCCGATGCGATCGAGAAGATTCCCGCGAGGCGTGGCTGATCGGTATCGCTCATGGCCCCTTTCTACCCCGTGGAATCGGGGTCTATCGCGCAAGGATCGAGCGCATTGCCCGCAGGAGGGCGTCGCGAGAATTGTCGTTCGACGACAACGATCTCCAGCCAACGTGGCGATCGGGACGAACCAGCACGCACCCGGATTCGTCGACTTCGCGGACGCGAATCCAATCACCGTTGGGATCGGCGATACCCCCGACGCCAATTCGATGAACAAGCAGGTCGATACCGAGAGCACGGGACACCGCGTCTGCGGCATCGACCCACGCCGCGTCGTCCGTTCCCGTGAGCAAGGAAAATGCCAGTCCATCGACGAGGTCGAGGCTCGAGACGGGTTCTCCCTCACGTTCCAGCCACGCGTGCGCAAGTCGCGCACCCGGACGCGTTGTGGCGTGGTGGTGCAGCACCGCGTCGCGTGGGGCGCTGGCATACGGAGCCGCATCGTGAACAACCGCACCGACGTCGTAGCAGTAGCCCAGCTCCACGCCGTGGGCGTTGAACTGGTAGTTGGCAATCCGCAGGCTCTCGGTGAGCCCCGCGTCGTTGGCTTCGTCACGCCCGAACCGCGCTGCTTCCTTCGCACTTTGCAGTGCCCGCGCCACTCCTGTCGCACCGACCGGTTGGCGTTCGGACGAGTAGGTGTCGAGAAGGCCCGTGCCCGCAAGACCCTTTTCCACCAGAGCGAGTTTCCACGCGAGGTTGTAGCCGTCGGCGACCGACATGTTCAGGCCCAGGCCATTCGTCGGCGGATGGCGATGCACGGCATCGCCCATGCAATGCACGCCGTCGGCCGAGTACCGCGGTGCGACGAGACCGTTTACCTGCCAACCCGCCACGCCGAGAAGTTCGAGATCGGGTACGGAAGCACCCACCGCAGCCTCGATGCTCGGTCGAATGTCGTCGACACTCCACGAAGAGATGTCATCCGCTACGGGGTCGTAACGGAGCACCAACACGAATTCGCTGAACGGCTTGTGGCAGATCAAGGTGAGCAGTTGGAACTTCTCGCTGTCTTCGGTCGGAATGAACCACGTCAGTACGCCCGGACGGTGGGCGAGGTATTGCGACAGGTCGGCACGAAACCAAATGTTCACGGCGTGGGAGATCGCGGCACGTCCTTCGACTGCAAGACCGGTGCGTTCCATGACGCTCGAACGGGCGCCGTCGGCGCCCACCACGTGACGTGATCGAATCATCAGCTGTTCACCCGTGCGCCGCACGCGGACCGTGCTCACGAATTCGTCGCCGTCGTGCTCGTAGCCGATGAACTCGTGACCGAATCGCACGTCGGCGCCCGAACGTTTTGCGGCGCGCAGCAACATCGGCTCGAACACCGTCTGCGGACAGTTCACCATTGGCGACGGACTCGATGCCGCGTAGTCGTCACGCCGGTCCGCCCCCGTGCCCCATGCATCGAGGCGCGCCACCTCGCGCCCTGCGAGGCTCGTCACCCACAGGTTGTGGCGCATCATGTCCTGCGGCGTAGCCACCGCCAGTAGATCGTCTTCACAACCGAGGTGTCGCATGATCTCGACCGTCCGTTGATTGACGATGTGTGCGCGCGGGGTGTGCGCGGTTCCCTCGTACTTGTTCACCAAGACGTGGCCTACCCCGTACCGCGCGAGTGCGGTCGCGGTCGTCAACCCCGCCGGTCCTCCACCGACGATCAGAACGGGCGTGTGAATAATTGTCACATGACCATCATTTCACGGTGCCGAGGACAACGGTTAGGTTGCTCCGTGTGGGGGACAAGAAAGCGGTGTTCAGGCGTGCAAGTGACTGCCCGACCGAGTCGTGGAAAGACGACACCACTGGTCACGTCGACTGGTGGACGCTCTTCAGTGCCGATCGCACCGCGACGAATTCACTGACCGTGGGGATCGCCGACGTTCCCGTTGGTGCCCCGCGGCCGGCGCGCGGACACACCCATGAACAGGCAGAGGTGTACTTCTTCCTCGCGGGCAGGGGAGAAGTCGTTGTCGAGGACGTAGCCACTCCCGTCGTTGCGGGTGATGCGGTCTTCATTCCCGGGAACGTCGAGCACATGGCGGTGAACACAGGGGACGAACCGCTTCGACTTGTCTATTTCTTTGCCGCCGACTCGTTCGACGAGATCGTCTACAAATTCCCCGGGCTCTGAAGAGCCGCTCGCACCCCGACTAATCTCGCGGGGAAGGGGGAAGCACAAGATGGAAACGTATCCGCGGCACATCAACCACGAGTTGAGCCCGATGAAGTGTCCCGTGAACCTCGATGACGTCGACCTATTCGGCCAGGGTGCCGCCGAACATTGGTACGAGATGTACGAGATCCTCCACCGCGAGGCCCCCGTGTTGCGGATTCCCGGCGGTGGCCTGACGCCCGGCACAGATGCCTACGTTCTCACCAAGCATGCCGACATCCAACGCGTGGTCAAAGACACCGAGCGTTACACCAGCCTCACCCAGAAGCGCATCACCGACTATGCGAACGAAGGCCTGACGGCCGAGAAGACGTACGAGCTGTACCACAACCTGATGCAGGCCTCGATGGTGTCGCTGCGCCCGACGCAAGAGCTGTACATCAAACACCGCAAGGAACTCACCGACCCGTGGGTGGGTACCGGCGCGATGCGCCACCGCGAACTCATCACCAGACTCGCCAACGATCTCATCGACGAATGGATCGACGATGGCGAGGTCGACTTCGTTCGGCAATTTGCCCGACCACTTCCACAGCGCGTGTTCGCATCGGTTCTCGGTTTCCCTCTCGAGGACATCCCGCTCCTCGAGGCATGGGGCAACGCCGTCGTCATCCCGTTCGTCCACGGCACGGGTCTGAAACATGAAATCACTCCCGATCAGGCCAAGGACATGATCGCTCGTCTGCAGGGCTTCCAGGAGTACGTCTACGAACAGGTGCGCATCAAGCGCGCCAACCCGCAGGACGACATGATCAGCTTCCTCTGCGACGTGCACTACCAGGCCCTCGACCGCAAACTCACCGATCTTGAAATCGCCGGCGTCGTCTACGCGATGATCATCGGCGCGCTCGAAACCACGCAGTACGCGCTCGAAGAGCAGGCGCAGCTTCTCTGTGAACGCCCGGGAATGTTCGAACTTCTGCGCAACGACCGCACCAAGGTGCGTGCCTTCACCGAAGAAGGAATGCGACTTCGTTCACCAACCCACGGTCTGTCCACACGAATGACGTCGCAGGACGAAGTGTTCCAGGGAGTGCACGTGCCCGCCGGTTCGCTGCTGCACCTGCGCTTCGCCGCGGCCAACGTCGACCCCGAGGAATTCGAGTGCCCCTTCGACCTCGATCTCGAACGCGAGGGAGTCACCCGTCACGTCGCATTTTCCGCCGGTCCGCGTGTGTGTCCCGGTGCCAATCTCTCGCGCGTGGAACAACAGGTGGCGTGGGGAGTTCTTCTCGACCGCATCTCGCACATCGAATACGGCGAGGGAAACAACTGGATGCACCAGCCCGGCATCATGCTCGGCACGCTGAAGCTGAATCTCAAGTTCACGAAGGCCTAGTCACTCGTCGAAGCGCCGCGACTGCGTCAGAAACTTTTCATCACGGCATAGAGTCTGAAGCGGTGTCTTCTCTAAACAGCAACGCAAGCATCCGTGTCGGTCTTCTCGCCTACGGTGCGATCGGCCACGAACACAATCTTGCGGTACAGGGTACGCCGGGCCTCGAACTCACCGCCGTTTGCGACGTCAACCCCGAGCGTGTTGCGGCGGCCCGAGAACTTGCCCCGTCCGTGGTCGGGTTTTCCGATGCGACAGAAATGCTCGACTCGGGTCTCATCGACTTGGTGGTGATTTCGACGCCACCCAACAGCCACCATTCATGGGCGAAGGAAGCTCTGTGCCGCAACGTGCACGTCGTGCTGGAAAAGCCGATGGCGTTGACGGCAGCGCAGTGCGACGAGCTGATGGACCTTGCAGGCGAGAAGAATCTGCTTCTCGTGGTGTACCAGAACCGCCGGTACGACCCCGATTTCGTCACCATGTCCCGGTTGATCGCCGAAGGTGCCATCGGTGACGTTTTCCAATACGACTGTTTCGTCGGCGGGTACTCCGAACCGTGTACCTACTGGCATTCGAATGCCGAAGTATCGGGCGGGGCAATCTTCGACTGGGGAAGTCACTTCATCGACCAAATCCTCACCGTGATCCCCGAGTCGATCGCACATGTCAGCGGCCAGAACCACAAGCGGGTCTGGATGCATGCAACCAACGCCGACCATGCCCAGGTGACGATCACGTTCGAGTCGGGAACCCAGGCCACGTTCGTCAACTCCGATCTCGCCGCCGCACGCAAGCCCAAGTTCCACGTCTTGGGAACCAAGGGTGCAATCGTGGGGGACTGGAACCCTGCCGCCGAACCTGCGGTCGCTGATTTGCCGGCGATTCTCACCCTGCACGGCGCCGACGGCACAC
>JAGWWV010000015.1 GCA_018970175.1 Acidobacteriota bacterium | reverse complement strand
CGGCTGCTCGTGAGTTCGATTTCGATGCGACGCGACATAGGGACACAACGCTAACGGGAGAAAGCCCCGCCGTCTCATTCCTGACGAACGTGCAGGAATCACCTCCGACTAGGGTTCCCGCGTGGCCATATACGCATTGGGCGATCAGGTACCCGACATTCACCCGACCGCGTTCGTGCACCCCGACGCGACCATCATCGGCAGCGTCACCATCGGTGCCGGATCCAGTATCTGGCCCGGTGCCGTGTTGCGTGGCGACGATGGCTACATCACCGTCGGTCGTGACACGTCGATCCAGGACGGAAGCGTCCTGCACACAACTCCGATGTGGCCCACGATCGTCGGCGACGAATGCATCGTCGGCCACATCGTTCATCTCGAGGGCTGCACGGTCGAGGACCGTGCGCAGGTCTCCAATGGGGCGATCGTCTTGCACCAGGTCGTGGTCCGCACGGGGTCGATCGTCGCCGCCAATGCCGTCGTTCTGAACGGCCTAGAGGTGCCAACCGGCGCACTTGCCGTCGGTGCTCCGGCCGTCATCAAGGAAGGTCGGGCGAAGATGGACGTCGTCGCCATGGGCGTGAAGTCCTACATCGACAAAGCAGCGCGGTACCGCGCACAGATGCGCCGCATCGACTGACGTGTTGTCACTCCTCGTCGTCGAGGTGCCGGCCGACTGCGTCGACTTCGCATCCGACTTGTTGTGGGCCTTCGGCGCCCAAGCCGTCGAGGAACGCGCTCGTGGCAATGTCGTCGAGTTGCGCACCGACCTCGGCGAAAGTCCGCTCGTTCGCTGGCAGGACCTCGTCAACGCACATCCGATTGCCGCCGAGTGGGCCACCCGCATCGACGAAGTCGACCCCGCCGTGACGGAGGGTTGGCGCGACCACGTCACGGTGACGAACGTGGGTGACGTACGAATCGTTCCGGCGTGGTTGTCGAAGGAGCGAGCACCGGGCGACATTCTCATCGAGCCCGGAGGATCCTTCGGCATGGGCGACCATCCGACGACACGTGCGACCCTCGCACTCGCACTGCAGTCACCCGGGTCGAGCATCCTCGACGTCGGCTGCGGATCCGGGGTGCTCGGGATTGCGCTCGCGCTCACGCGCGGAGCGCGGGTCGTAGCCGTCGACATCGCACCCGCCGCGATCGAGGCAACCCTCTTGAATGCGCAACTCAACGGCGTCGATCAACTCATAGTCGTCGAGACGGGAGACGTGCATTCGGTTCGCGGAACCTACGACCTCGTTCTGGCCAACATTCTCGCGCCCGTACTGCTGGCCGATGCGGAACATATTGCGTCACGCGTGACCGTTCTCGGGTCGGTGATCCTGAGCGGCTTCACCATGTCGCGCGTCGACGACATCGCGCAGCGCTACACCGCACTCGGTCTCCTCGAGACACGCCGCATCGAGGTCGAAGGATGGTTCGCGCTACAGATGCAGCGCATCGACGAGCGGTGAGAAGTCGAGCGTGGCCACCTGACGCAGGTAGCGCCGAGCCACTTCCTCGCGGAACTGTCGGCACAGGTCGTCGCGGAAGAACCGCGCACCCTCACGGATGACATAGTTCAAGAGGAAGAACCGGTAGGCGAGGGGAATGAACCTCACTTCCTCGGCCGTCAACGGGTTGACGTCGTGGTAGGCCCTGAGAAACGCGATGAACCGTGGTTCGAGAAGCGTGTGGGGCGAATATGTGAACATCGTGCGGTCGCCGGTGCTGCTGCTCACGCGCGACAAGAAGTAGAAGTCGAAGACCCGCGATTCGAGCCGGAACCAGTCGTAATCCCAGCGGCTGAACAGCCTGAAGGACCCCGCGTCGTCGGCGTTGTTGAAGACGACGGAGAAGTTCCCGAGGTTCCAGTCGATGAGGACGGGAATTCGCAACCACTCGTCGTAGTGACAGGCCTCGAACTGGAGCAGCAACTGGTGGGTGTCGCGGTGGAGGATGCCGATGTCCTCGGGATTGAGATTGAAGTTGCGCGAAGCGAACGGGCTCTCGAGCAAATCGAGCAAGTGAATGAGATCACCCTTCACCGAGTTCGAGGTGGGTGGCATCTGACGTGCCATCGGCTGACAAGCGGCATGGAACTCGGCCATCTCGCGTCCGAGATTCTCGACCTGCGACAACGACAGCACGCGTGGCAACGATTCTGCGCGCGGAACATCCTCGTAGAACACAGCCCAAATTGACCCGTCGTACCAAGTGAAGGGGCGGCCGTCGCGTTCCAGCACGTTGGCGAGGAAAGGCGCCCACCGTTTCGTTTCGGGGTTGGTCGCCAGCATCCGCGCACAGCGATGCAGTCGGTCGTGGTCTTCTGCGAAGAGAAAGTACGAACCATAGGACGACACTTTGCACACGACCGTGCCGTTGCCCGCGGAGTTGCCGGCCCCGCCGAGAACGACTCGGTACACCCGGTTGGTCGACACGTTCGCCGAGATCTCGTGCACCTCGACGATCGGACGCGGATCGCCAAGGTCGGCCCACGCGGCGCGAACCACGTCGAGCGGGGAGCTATCCACAAGCCAATTATTGACCCTGCGACGCCGTCACGCGCGCCAGTCGAAGAACGTCAACTTGCGGCGCGGCTGCGCACACCGATCGGCGCGATGAGGTGGAAGCCTGCCGCATGGCGTTCTTCTTCGGATTCGCCACCCCAAAAACCGTATTCGTGGTTGTCGCGGGCGAAGTCCCGACACACATCGAGAACCTTGCAGTCCATGCACACCATCCGCGCTTGTTCCTCACGTCGCACGCGCGCCTGGGGACGTTCGGCTGCGGGAGGAAAGAAAATCGTGGTGAGCCCGCGACACGCGCCATCGATCATCCACGATTCGACGTTGAACTCGCGCCTTGCATATGACTCGACGACAGCCATGCACCCCTCCGCCCGGAAACGAATCATCCGACCTGCTGGAAGGAACTTAGTGAGATCTGATTTGAAAGTCAATTAGCCGATACAAGTACGTACAGCCTCCGCGAAGACCTCGACGTCGCCGAGGGACGTGTCCCACGAGGTCATCCAGCGAACCCGCTGAGTGGCCGGGTCCCAGGGCCAAAAGAAACTGGTGCCACGCAGTTCGTCGGCGGCGGCGTCGGGCACGACGGGATAGAGACTGTTGACCGCAGGGGGAGAGGTGAGGGCCAGTGACTCGATGTCGTGAACCGCACCGAAGAGAGCCGTTGCCCCCGCATTGGCCCGAGCGCCGAGCTCGACCCACAAATCATTGTCCAACAGGGCGCGGAATTGTGCGGCGACGAACCGCGCCTTCGACGGCAACTGGGTGGTCGCCTTGCGCGCCCACGGGGCATAACGAACGCCACGCTCGACCGTTGCGTTGCCCGATTGCGGTAAGTACACCATGGCCTCGCCGTAGACGATGCCGTTCTTCGTTCCACCGAAGGTGAGCGCATCGACCCCCGCATCCGAAGTGAACGAGCGCACGGCGCCGACGCCGCCGAGCGCAGCCGTGGCGTTGGCGATGCGCGCGCCGTCCATGTGCACGACCATGCCGTGACGGTGCGCGGCTTGGCACACCAACCTGATTTCGTCGGGCGAATAGAGGGTTCCCAGTTCGGTTGGTTGCGTGATCGACACGATGCGTGGCTGGGCGTGGTGCTGCGATCCGAGCCAATGTGCAGCCGCGTCGATGTCGGCAGGCGTCAATTTTCCGTCCGGGCTCGGACGGGTGAGCAACTTCAGACCGGCACGCTCGGGTGCCGCCGTTTCATCGACGTGAATGTGCGACCACTCCGTGCACACGACGCAATCGCCGGGCCCCGCAAGCGACGACAGCATCGCAACGTTCCCGCCGGTTCCACCAAAGACGAAGAACGTCTTCGTACCCGCGCCGAAGAGTTCCTCGAACCGCTTGTACACATCGAGCGAGATCGGATCGTCGCCGTACGCCAACGAGTGCCCGCCATTGGCCTCGACGAGGGCCTCGAGGACCTTGGGGTGCGCACCCGCAAAGTTGTCGCTGGCGAATGATCGTTCGAGTCGTGCCACGGCAGCATTCTCACATGACAACCGCCATGTGGCGCATAATAACGTCATGACGAAATCCACCCGTGGGTCACGACAGCCGGCACTCGAGGGAATCGGCGACGACAAACCACGCTGTCGGTGGTGTCGGCGCGCGATCGCCGCGGCGACCGGCCCCGGTCGGCCCCGAGAGTTCTGCTCGCAGGCGTGCCGACAATGGGATTGGGTCGCGAGACAACGCGCACGCGATCTCAAGTTGTCCGAAGATCAACTGGTGATGACCAGAACGGAACTCAACGACCTGCACGATGCGCTCTACGTTTTGGCCTGCGCCGTCCAGGATGTCCGACGGGACCTCGAGGCCAACACCAAGCCGACGGCACGCGAATTGGGCGACATGTTGCGCTGGATTCTCGACTGCGCCGACCCCCTCGACACCGTTCGGCTACGCCCATAATATATCTTATGTAAAATACGTATTGGCTTGAAAACACGGGGGTTCGCAGGGCGCGAGCGCGAACTACTCTGCCGCCGTGGCTCCCGATCCGTTCGCTCCCGAGACGATCATCAGCGACCTGCAGAATCTGCGCGGAGACGACGTTGATTGGCGGTCCGGACGCGCGTTCAGCCTCACGTACTTGGCGTCGCCCGAAGCTCAGGAACTGTCGGAGCGCGCGTATGCGATGTTCGCCGGCGAGAACGCCCTCAACGTGGCGGCCTTCCCGAGCCTGCGTCGGATGCAGGGCGACGTCCTGGCTTTCGTGGCCGACCTGTTCCATGCCCCAGTCGGTTGGGCGGGCTTCCTCACCTCGGGCGGCACCGAGAGCCTTCTGATGGCCTCCTACGCCGCGCGACGCCGCCGGGGCGACGTGGCCCGTCCGAACATCGTGCTGCCCACGTCTGCCCACGCGGCGTTCGAAAAGGCCTGTGCCTACTTCGGGATCGAAAGCCGACGTGTACCGGTGCGCGACGACTGGCGAGCCGACGTGGCCGCAATGGCCGCCGCCATCGACAACGACACGATCCTCCTCGTTGGCTCGGCGCCCCAGTACCCGCAGGGCGTCGTCGATCCGATTGCCGAACTGGGCGTCGTCGCCTCGTCGCACGACATTCCCCTGCACGTTGATTCGTGCATCGGCGGGATGGTTCTCCCCTTCATCGAGCCGTTTGCCTCGCACGAGAGCCGTTTCGATTTTTTGGTCGACGGGGTCACTTCGATTTCGGTCGACCTTCACAAGTACGGCTACGCCGCCAAGGGCTCGGGCGTCATCATCTATCGCTCGCGCGAACTGCGCGACCACCAGACCTTCGTGACCGACAACTGGCTCGGCGGGCTCTACGGGAGTTCGGGCGTTCTCGGCACGAAAAGCGGCGGTCCGATCGCCTCGGCATGGGCAATGATGCGTCACTTTGGTCGCGAGGGATACGCCGACCTCGCCCGTCGCACGCGCGCCACCACTCTCCTCCTCGCCGACGCCATTTCTTCGATCGATCCCCTTTTCGTCATGACGAAACCCGATTCGACGCTCATCTGCTTTGGTTCGCACGACGACTCGGTTCACACGAATGCGCTCGCCGACGCGCTGCGCGCACGTGGTTGGTGGGTCGACCGCCAGGGTCCTCCCCCGACTCTTCACATGACGGTGAGCGCCCACCACGAGCACGTCGCAGACCGGTTCATCGAGGATTTGCAGTCCTGCGTGGCTGGGGTGCGCTCGGACGCGGCAGGACCGGGATCGACCGTCGGTTATGGAACGGTCGAGTAAGAATTGCCCATGCGCTTCGGCATCTTTCTTCCACCAATGCACCGCACGGGGATCAACCCGACGCTCCTCCTCCACCGCGACCTCGAACTCATCGAATGGCTCGACAAGTTGGGGTACGACGAGGCATGGATCGGCGAACACCACAGCGCGGGTTCGGAACTGATCGCCTCCCCCGAGGTGTTCATCGCCGCCGCCGCACAGCGGACGTCCCACATCAAGCTGGGCACCGGCGTCAATTCACTTCCCTACCACCATCCACTCATCCTCGCCGACCGCATCGTGATGCTCGACCACCTCACACGCGGGCGGATGATGTTCGGCGCTGGTCCGGGACAACTCACGAGCGACGCCGCGATGCTGGGAATTCCACCGCAACTCCAGCGCCCACGAATGGAAGAAGCGTTCGACGTCATCATGCGACTTTTTCGCGGCGAGACCGTTACGAAGCACACGGATTGGTTCGTCTGCGAAGAGGCAGTTCTGCAGATGCAGCCGTATTCGTGCTTCCCCGTTGCCGTCGCATCATCGATCTCGCCGTCGGGCTCGAAGCTTGCCGGTCGCTACGGCACGGGCTTGTTGTCGATTGCAGCCACCGAACCCGCGGCGTTCCAGGTGCTCGACTACAACTTCAATGTTTGGCAGGAAGAGGCGGCGCTTCACGGCAACGTGGCCGACCGCTCGCAGTGGCGCCTCATGGGCCCCATGCACATCGCCGAGACGGTCGAACAGGCGAAGGAGAACTGCCGCTACGGCCTGCAGTGGATCTTCAATTACCTGTCTCACATCATCCCGGTCGGCGACCCGAACGACGCCCCGCCCACTGATTACGACGATTTCGTCGACTTCGCCAACGAATCGGGTCGAATGGTCATCGGGACTCCCGACATGGCGATTGCCCAACTCGAACGCCTGCGCGAAAAGACCGGCGGCTTCGGGGCCTACCTGTTCCTCGGCGCCGACCTCGCCGACTGGTCAGCGACCAAGCGCAGCTACGAACTGTTTGCCGAATACGTGATGCCGCACTTCCAGGGACAACTCGCCGCACCCCAGGCCAGCTACGACCGCATCGTGGCCGCGGGGTCGCGCTGGGTCGACTCGACTCTGGGCGCCCAGCTCACCGCGATTGCCGCCTACGAGGAAGAGAGATCCGCCCGCATCTGATGTAAGTTGCGGGTACAACTGAAATTCCCGCACGGGAGAGAGCCGGCTTGCCGGCCGCCGAAGGAGCAACCGCCCCGGAACCTCTCAGGCACAACGGACCGACGGGACTCACACGCTGGAAAGCGGAGAGGCAACTCTCCCACCGAAGGGGAAAACGACTCCGGTCGTGAAGCTCTCAGGTCCACCGACAGCGGGGGCGCACTTCAACCATCCGTCAGGAGAAAACGTGCGTCTGTCACCCTCACATTTCGGTGAAGAAAACTTCGAGCGTCGCCACATGGGTGCCGACCCGACCGATCTCGCAACGATGCTCGCCACAGTCGGCGCGGTCGACCTCGACGACCTCGCTCGCCAAACGGTTCCCGAGGTCATCGCACTGACCGACGGCTTGTCAATCGATGAAGGTCTGTCGGAACAGGCGGCTTTGCGGACCCTGCGCGAGCTCGCGTCGAAGAACGAAGTCGGACGCAGCGCCATCGGAATGGGTTATTACGGCACAATCACGCCCGCCGTCATCCAACGCAACGTGCTCGAGAACCCTGCCTGGTACACCGCTTACACCCCGTACCAGCCGGAAATTTCCCAAGGACGCCTCGAGGCCCTCCTCAACTACCAAACCATGGTCGCCGAACTCACGGGATTCGACGTCGCGAACGCGTCATTGCTCGATGAGGCGACGGCCGCGGCCGAGGCAATGACCATGGCCCACCGCGCATCCTCGGTCGACTCCGACGTCTTCTTCGTCGTCGAGGACACGTTGCCCCAGACGCTCGCCGTCCTGCACACTCGTGCCGAACCGTTGGGCATCGAGATCCAGGTCGGACCCGCATCCGACATCGCACAAGCCAAGCCGTTCGGCGTGCTCGTGTCCGTCCCCGGACTGTCCGGCGCCGTTCCAACCGCAGAGTCGATGCGTCGAATCGCCGACGACGCACACGGAGTCGGAGCCCTCGCGATCGCCGCGGCCGACCTTCTCGCGTTGTGCCTCATCACACCGCCGGGCCATCTCGGCTTCGACGCGGCAATCGGCACGTCGCAGCGCTTCGGGGTACCGATGGGCATGGGAGGACCGCATGCCGCGTTCCTTGCAATTCGTGAGCAACATGTCCGCTCCCTACCGGGACGCCTCGTCGGCGTCAGCGTCGACACTGCGGGTCGTCCGGCACTTCGCCTCGCGCTACAAACCCGCGAGCAACACATCCGCCGGGAGAAGGCGACATCGAACATCTGCACCGCCCAGGTGCTGCTCGCCAACATGGCCGGCCTCTACGCCGCGTGGCACGGTCGCGAAGGTCTGGTCGAAATCGCCTCCCGCGTGCACGCGTACACCACGATCCTCGCCGAAGCCCTGTCGTCGGCAGGCCACGAGGTGTTGAACGACACCTGGTTCGACACGCTCACCGTCGAACCCAAGGGCGAGGCCGACGTCATCATCCGTATCGCCCGCAACGAGGGTTGGTTCCTTCGCCACACCTCCGACGACACCGTCGGTATCGCAATCGACGAAACCATGACCCGTGACGACATTCGGACGATCGCCGGGTTCTTCGGTTGCGCCGACCTCATCGACAAGCTCTGGACCGACGCACACGAGAGCCCACTTGATTCGTTGCGAACCGACGCGTTCCTCGATCATCACGCCTTCCGGGCACATCGCACCGAGCACGAAATGCTGCGCTACCTGCGCGGCCTCGCCGACAAGGACCTCGCCCTCGACCGCACGATGATTCCGCTCGGTTCATGCACGATGAAACTCAACGCCACCTCGGAAATGATTCCTGTTACCTGGCCCGAGTTCGCCTCGCTCCATCCGTTCGCTCCCGAAGAAACGCGAGCCGGTTCGCTCGAGATGATCACGCAGCTCGAGGATTGGCTCTGCGAGGCCACGGGGTACGACGCTGTCAGCCTGCAGCCAAATGCCGGAAGCCAGGGTGAATTTGCCGGCCTGCTCGCCATCCGCGCCTACCACGTGTCACGTGGCGACACGACACGTGACGTTTGCCTCATTCCGTCGTCGGCACACGGCACGAACGCGGCGAGCGCCGTCATGGCGGGCATGAAAGTCGCCGTTGTCAAGTGCGACGACGAAGGCAACGTCGACGTCGACGACCTGCGGCGCAACATCGAACTCGCGGGCGAGCGTCTCGCTGCCCTCATGATCACCTATCCGTCCACCCACGGTGTGTACGAAACCGCGGTCGTCGAAATCTGCGGCATGGTGCACGACGCGGGCGGCCAGGTATACGTCGACGGCGCCAACCTGAATGCTCTTGTCGGTCTCGCCAAGCCGGGCAAGTTCGGCGCCGACGTCAGCCACCTCAACCTCCACAAGACCTTTTGTATTCCCCACGGTGGTGGCGGCCCGGGTGTCGGACCCGTGGCGGTGCGCGAACACCTTGCCGCGTTTCTTCCCGCTGTCATCGACTTCAACACTCCCCAACCCGACCCCACGCATCGGGTTGGGCCGGTGTCGGCCGCACCACACGGTTCGGCGGGCATCCTGCCGATTCCGTGGATGTACATCGCAATGATGGGCGGTGCGGGCCTGCGTCGCGCGACACAGCGCGCGATTCTGAACGCCAACTACATCGCCGCGCGGCTCGGCGATGCATTTCCCGTGCTGTACCGCGGAAAAAACGGACGTGTCGCACACGAATGCATTCTCGATCTGCGACCACTCGGAAAGTCGACTGGCGTCACCATCGACGACGTCGCAAAACGCCTCATCGACCATGGCTTCCACGCCCCGACGGTCAGTTTTCCGGTTGCCGGCACGCTGATGGTCGAGCCAACCGAAAGCGAAGAAAAGGCCGAGCTCGACCGCTTCGTCGACGCGATGCTGGCGATTCGTGCGGAGATCGCCGACGTCGAGGCGGGCCGCTCCACAATCGAGGACTCGCCGCTGCGTCATGCCCCCCACACCGTCAGCGACACGGTCGGTGACTGGACCCGCTCGTACGATCGCACGACTGGCCTCTACCCCTTGGCGCGCACGGTCGGTCGGTCGTACTTCCCGCCCGTTTCGCGCATCGACGCCGCTGCGGGAGACCGCAACCTCGTGTGCTCGTGCACCCCGCTCGAGGAATACGCTGTCGCGCATGGCGGATCCTGACGACACGAACTCGAACCCGTTCGCCGGTCTCGAGGACATCATCGCGGTTCTCCTCACCATCAACCCCGTCGAACTTGCCACCAAGGTCATCACCGAAGGAGGCAAGACGATCGATCAGGGTCGCCGATCGATCGAGTTGCTGCTACAGACTCTCGAGAACACCGCCGAGACGATGAAAAACCTCAACGCGGCCGCGACCCGCATCAATTCACTCCTCGACGACATCGAAGGACCGCTGCGCGCCGTCATGCCCCAGGTTGGCTTTGCGCTCCAAACGATGGCTGCCATGGGCAACCTGATGGGCATCAAGCCCCAGAAGCCTGCTTCCTGACGAACGGCAGTTTGACAACCCGGCCGGCAACGACGGTGCCGCGTACGTCGATGTCGACGGCGTCACCCTCGGCCACCGACGGCGGCACGAAGGCAAGAGCGATGCCATGACCGAGTACCGGGGAAAAGTTGCCGCTGGTGACGATGCCATCGCCCGCGGAGGTACGCACGACGCTCCCCTCGCGGGCCGGACGGCGACCCTCGGTCGCGATGCCGCGCAGGATTCTCGACACGCCACGTTCACGTTCGGCGACAAGTGGGGCTCGGCCCTGAAAGTTCGGTTTGTTCCACCCGACGACCCAGTTGAGATTCGCCTGAAGAGGTGTGATGCCCTCGCCGAGTTCATGGCCGTGAAGCGGTAATCCGGCCTCGAGACGCAGCGTGTCGCGTGCCCCCAAACCTGCCGGCAGGACGCTGGCATCGGCGAGTGCAGTCCACACGGCGTCGGCGGCTTCGTTCGGTACGGCGATCTCGAGACCGTCTTCACCGGTGTAACCGGTTCCGGCGACAACGCATGGCGCGCCGCACACATCGATGCGTTCGACGCGGAACCTGCCGATGGCCGATGCCTCGGCGGACACACGTGCGACGAGGTTTCGTGCGTCCGGACCCTGCACCGCGATCACGGTTCGCGTCGCGGTGGTGTCGCGACCACCGAGATACCGCAGGGCCCGCTCGGTGTTCGACGCGTTCGGCATCACGTCGAACACTTCTTCGTCGACCCACCACACGATGATGTCGTCGACCACCGACGCGTCCGAAGGATCGAGCAGGTGCGTGTACTGCGCGCGCCCGACAGAGATCTTTGTCAGGTCGTTGGTCAAGACCTCTTGCAATCGGGCAAAGGCGTCGGGTCCTTCGACCCGCACGGTGCCGAGGTGCGACACGTCGAACATGACCGCCGAATCGCGACACGCCATGTGTTCGACAATCGTGCCCGTCGGGTACGCCACGGGCATGTCCCAACCCCCGAACGGCACCATCTTGGCGCCCAACCGAAGATGATTTGCGTGAAGTGCGGTGGTGCGCAGCGACATCACATGCCAGCGGCACGACGCTGTTCGGCATCAGCCTGAACGCGGTGACCAACCGTCACGATGCTGGCATCGACGTCGTCTTTCACGCCCGCGAGCGGCAACACGTTCAGCACACCCTGTCCGTTGCGCAACACATCGATGAGTTCGTCGCCGTCGCACAACACGACCGACGAACCACTGATGACGATGTGTGCCGACACGACGTCGGAGCGAAGGTGTTCACGCATGTAGCGGAAAACTTCGCGGACCGACTCGAGCTTGATACCGGCATCGAGAAGGTTCTTCACGACCTTCAACTCGAGGAGGTCACCGTACGAATACGCACGACGCGACCCACTGCCCGACGCCGGCGACAAAGTAGGAGCCACCAAGTTGGTGCGCGCCCAGTAGTCGAGTTGTCGGTACGAGATACCGACGATCTGCGCGGCCTTCGTGCCGCTGAACCCCTCACCCATGGGGACGAGTCTACGAGGTCGGATCGGAGAAGTCTTCGGGCGAAATGGTGTCGAGGAAATCCCTGAATTCATCGACGACCGACTCTTCTTCTTCCTCGGCCGGCGTATCGTCGCTGACCTCGCGACCGACTTCGTCGAGGAGCTCGGCAGACGCAAAGACCCCGGCTCCGGCCCGCAGGGCGAGCGCCACCGCATCGGACGGACGGGCCGACACCCTCGACTCCCCGCCCGGCCCGCTCAAGACGATGTCCGCAAAGTACGTCTCGTTGCGGATCTCCGTGACAACGACACGATCCAGGCGAGTCCCCGCGGCCTCGAGAAGAAGAAGCGTCAGGTCGTGCGTCAACGGGCGCGGTGGCGTCGTACCTTCGAGGGCCGTGTGGATGGCGCTGGCCTCCGGACCACCGATGTAAATGGTGACGACCCGACGACGACCCTCGGTTTCGCGCAGGACGAGAATCGGCTGGTTGCTCGGCAGTTCGAGACGCAGCCCGACGATTTCGACGCGCGCCACATCACCCATGACGATGAGGTTACTTACTGGCGGGGCTCGAGGAATTGGCCAACGGCCTGTTGCACGAGAACGCGACGGAGGTCACCCGCCAAACCGACGAGCGAGGCGAGCATGTCGGCCGACTGCGACTTGGCCTCGGGATTCTTCTGTCGCAAGAGCGGCATCAGACGCTGCTCGAAGAGGGCAGCCTCCTTCTCCGCAGCGAGCCGCCATGACTTCAGGTGACGGATGTCGATGCCGAGGTCGAGAAACCCCTTGGCCAGCACACCGATCTCCCGCGCAGCGGCTTCGTAGAACGTGTCACCACCCACCTGCCGGGACGAGATCAGCCCGAATTGCTCGAGCATCCGAACCTCGGCGTCGGTCAAGCCACTCGCCTCGACGAGGTCCTCGTGGGAAACGGGACCTCCCTGGGGTACGGCCGACGTCGGAACCGCCGCCGGCGCCTGGGTCGTCGGCTTCGGCACCGCGCGTCGAGCAGCAGGGTGCAGACGCTCGGATTCGGCGAGCACCACGGGGTCGATTTCGATCTCGACGCTCTCATCGATTCCGTCGCCACCGAGAGACGATGGGTTCAGTTTGTGGATCCGCGCCAATTCACGACTCACGTCACCAACCGTCTGGTTGCGCAGCGCCGGTGGCAGGTTCGTCGGCGCGGTGGGGTCACGCGGAATCGCACCGGACTCGTCGAGGCGATCGCGAATGACGCGCAGCGGCAGATAGTTCGTTTCTTGCTCGCGCAGGATGTAGCGCAAGCGTTCGATCTCGGCATCGGTGAACTTGCGGTAACCCGACGGCGTGCGCTCGGGCTCGATCAAACCCTGACTCTCGAGGAAGCGAATCTTCGAAATCGTCACGTTCGGGAACTCCTCGAGAAGGAGACCCAGCACCTCGCCGATGCTCTTGTAACCGCGGTCCGTCATCATCACTCCGACCGATCGAAGAAGACGAGGCGAAACTTGCCGATCTGCACCTCGTCCCCGTGATAGAGCCGGGTCTCGTCGGTGCGCTGCTGATTGACGTACGTACCGTTCAGCGAACCCACGTCGCGCACAACGTACGCACCTTCGCTCAGCACTACCTGCGCATGACGGCGCGACACCGTGATGTCGTCGAGCACGATGTCGGAATTCGGGTGCCGCCCGATGTTGGTGGTTCCGAGACCCAGGGGGAACCGGTCGCCGTACTGCTCGCCGGTGCGGGACACGAGAACGGCACCGCCAATCGGCACCTCGGACGTGCGAAACACCACGTCATCGGCATGGCCGGGCGAATCCTGCAGGGCGTCGACCCGGGTCAGGGTGATGGTGCGGTCGGTCGCACTGTCGAGAACGGCCCCGCAGACGCTGCAGAACGCCGCCTGGGGCGGGTTCCGGTGTGCGCAGCGGTTGCAGTAGACGTACGACACCCCGCCTACGCCCCCGTCAGATTGCCGTATGCAGCAGCATCGAGAAGGTCGCCCAGTTCTGATTCGTCGGTCAAGGTGATTTCACAAATCCATCCGTCGCCATACGGGTCGGTGTTCACCAGCTCGGGCTGTGTTCCGAGCGCGTCGTTCACAGCACTCACGGTTCCGGACACCGGTGCGTAGATGTCGGAGACCGACTTCGTGCTTTCGACTTCGGAGAACGACTGGCCCTTGGCCACCTTTGCACCGACCGAAGGAACCTGGACGAAGACAACGTCACCGAGTGCGTCTTGGGCGTAGTCGGTGATGCCGATGCGAACCGAGGCGCCGTTGCGGCGAACCCATTCGTGATCGGCGCTGTAAGACAGGTCGGACGGGACATTCATGGGTCATACCGTAGTTCGGCGACGCCGACCGGCACGTAGATGCTCACGGACTTTCGGCACGTACTGAACCGCAGTGACGTAACTGAGCACCAATCCGGGCGCCACGAGGACCCACCCCACGAGCCTGAAGAGCGGTTCGAGCGCTATGCCCGAATTCGACAGGGTCAGGGCGGGCACGGCGAACATCAAGATGAACGTCGCCCACTTCCCCAGATACGTCACCGCGAACCGTTCCATTCCGAAGGCGGTCGCCACGACCATCATCAGGCCAACGCCGATCTCGCGGGCGAGGATCAACACGGCCACCACCGCGTTGACCGCCCCGTCGACACCCAATGCCGATAAACCGACGATGAAGAGCAGACGGTCAACCGTCGGGTCGAAAATCGCACCAAACGGCGAGGTTTGGTTGAACCGCCGCGCGACCCAACCGTCCACCCAGTCGGTGGCACCGAGACAACCGATGATGATGCCGGCTGCCAGCCGGGAGTCGCGTGAGAAAAGAACCCACAGAAACAACGGCAGACAGCCGAGCCGAACCAGGGTGATGGCGTTCGGAACCGTCAAGAGGCTGCGGCGAGAAAACAGTTCCGACACGCGCTCACCATAGACGCACATGCGCCGGGCACCGGCGGATCGCCCGAATGGATAATCTCGGCCCATGGGGGGATCCGCTGTTTCCGATGCGTTTTCGGGTTTCGACCTCGGGGGCATGACAGCCCTCATCACCGGCGGCGCCTCTGGTCTCGGTGCGATGACCGCCGAACTGTTGACGAACCGTGGTGCGCGTGTGGCCATTGCCGACATCAATATGGACGCAGCCTCTGAGCTGGCGCGCCGCCTCGACGGCATCGCCGTCGCCTGTGACGTCACCGACTCCACACAGGTGAGGGACGCCGTCAATATGGCGGTTACTTCCTTCGGCGGGCTCGACGTGATGGTGAACAACGCGGGCATCGCACCGCCACCCGACAACGATCGCTTTCAGAGGATGGTCAACAACCAGATGGCCCGCCTCGACCCGTCGATCGAGGCCACACCGCTCGACATCCTCGTCAACCTTTCCGACCCCGTGTGGGACCGCATGATCAAGACGCACCTCTACGGCGTCTTCTACGGAACGCGCGAGGCCCTTGCGCACATGACCCCGCGCCGCAGTGGATCCATCATCAACATCTCTTCAATTCTCGGCCTTCGACCCTCGGCCTCTGCCCCGCACTATTCGGTCGCAAAGGCCGGAATCATCGCCCTCACCAAGGCGTCGTCTGCCGAAGTGTCGCAATTCGGTGTGCGCATCAATGCCGTGTGTCCCGGCTACACCGACACACCGCTGCTCAGCCAGTACTCGGAGATGATGCGCTCGGTCATCGTGTCGCAGATCGGCATGGGCCGCATGGGCACGGCCGACGAAATCGCCGAGGTCATCGCCTTTCTTGCCTCCCCCGCCGGCTCGTACTGTACGGGCGAGGTCTTCAGCGCCTCAGGGGGCTACCTCTCGTGACAACCATTTTCACGCGCATCATCAAGGGTGAACTGCCCGGCACCTTCGTGCATCGCGACGACGACGTCGTGGTCTTCATGTCGATCAACCCCATCTCGCCTGGCCACGCACTCGTCGTTCCCGTCGCCGAGGTCGACCAATGGACCGACGTCGAACCGCGTACGCGCGCGAAGCTTTTCGAGGTTGCCCACCGCGTCGGCGAAGCACAAAAGAAGGCGTTTTTCTGCAACCGCGTCGCGCTGATCATCGCCGGCTTCGAGGTTCCCCATTGCCACCTCCACGTGATACCGGCCAACGACATGGGTGACGTCTCCTTCGCCAACGCCGCGATGAAAGTCGACCCCGACGAACTACGCCGTCTCGCCGAGGCCATCAAGTCGAAGTTCGCCTGACGGCGGCCTAATCGAAGAGGCTGTCGGGCAGTTGGCCCGCGACGGGCTCGATGTTGGTCGGGTCGTTGTTGCGAACCGAGTTGACCTTTGTCGACACCTCGAACGAGTCGAGAATCCCGTCCCCGAGTGACGACAACACGGCGACGGCCTCGGCGACATCGCCCTCGAGCCAGGCATCGAGAGTGTCACCGGCGAGAACCGCCGGCATACGGTCGTGAATTTCCGCGAGATGCGCATTGGCTGCAACGGTGATGACGCACGCTCTCGGATAACCGCCGCTCGCTTCGTCGCCCTCGTCCCACAGGCCCGCCACCGCAAGCGGATCACCGTCGCTACGCGAGATGAAGTACGGAATCTTCCGCTTCGCCTCCTTCGTCGTCAACCATTCGTAGTAACCAGTCATCGGCACGACGCACCGATGCCCGGGGACCAATCCGCGGAACGACGGCTTTTCCGTCACCGATTCTGCGCGGGCATTGATCAGCGGCGTCGGCGAGGTTCGCCGCCAAGCGGGCATCAATCCCCACACGAACGTGTCGATGCGGCGATGGCCTTCGACATCACGAATCCCCGCAATGCGGGTGGTCGGTGCAACGTTCCAACTTGGACGCAGGTCGACCCCGCCCACCTCGGCATCGAACACCGTCGCGAGCGTCGACACGGGTGTCGAGGCGACAAACCGACCACACATCGACACCAAGTGTAAGACTGCCCACGTGCGCATCGACCTGCTGGTGAACCAGTCGTTGGCCCCCGCGACGGAGGTTCTCGATTGCGCCGAACGGGCCGAGGCCATGGGTTTCGATTCCTTCTTCGTCTTCGACCACCTCGCCACCATGCAGCCCGACGTCTCCCCGGGGGAGATGCTCGATCCCCACGTCCTTCTCGGGGCACTCGCCTTGCGCACGTCCCGAATGAACCTCGGTGTGCTCGTCAACAACGTGTCCCTGCGTCGGGCGGAAGTGATCGCCGGCGCGACAGCATCCCTCGACATCGTCTCGAACGGTCGCGCCGTGCTCGGCCTCGGTGCAGGGGCGGCACCCAAGACCTACTTCGCTGCTGAGTTCGACGCTCTCGACATCCCCATCCCCACGCCGATGGAACGGCGCCACGAGGTTCTCCTCGAGTCGCTCGACAAGATCCGTGCCGTCTGGCGCGGCGAGCACGACCGTGGAGTCCGACTGCCCAAACCGCTCTCGGAGGTCCCGACGGTCATCGGCCTCAACAGCACGACTTTGGCAGCGAAAGCGGCTGCGCGTGGCTGCGGCATCAACGTGCGCGCGAACCACCCCGATCTCGAGGCAATCGTCGGGAATGCCGATCCATCATTGGGCGAATGGGCGGCATCCGTGTGGCTCCACTACAACCCCGACCTCTTCCATCCCGACCATCCCATGTTCCGTAGTTACGCCGAACTCGGCATCACCCGCGTCATGCTCATGACCACGGAACGCGACGATCTCGTCACTCTTTGACGCGAACCACAAGTGTCGGCGACTTCGCCGGATCAAGAAGCGCAAACAACCGCTTCATCACCGAACGTGACACGCTGACACACCCGCTCGTCGGCTTCGTTCGCTTGGCACCGTCGTAGGCATGAACGTGAACGAAGATCGCACTTCCCTTCCCCGCAACGATTGGCGACGTGTTGTAGTCAGTGGTCAGGGCGTACTCGTAGGGCCCCGCCGACGCGATGCGCGAGAGATCCTCGTTTGGCGTGTCGCAGCGATCTCTCGTCACCAAACGGTTGTAGAACCTGTCTGCCACGTCGGAGATCCAGCAGTCACCATTCTCGACACGTCGGTACGGCAAGGCACTGCGAGCCGTGCGTGGAGATCCGAAAGCGCCGTCGATCCCGAATGTCCCGATCGGCGTCGTGCCGTCACCTTCACGCCGGTCGCGTTTGACCCCGTTGCGCCCGACTCGCGCGACGACCGGACCCACCAGGGTGGTTTCGACGCCGCCAACCACTTCCACGAGACGCAGGGTGGCAACGGTCGAACGGGCCGAGTCAACCTCGACAACCACGCGCTGCTTTACGACCGTTTCCGCCCGACCGACGGACGGGAAGACAAGGCTGATCAGGCCACCGAATCCGACCAGACAGATTCGCCGTCTTCCCTTTCGGCATTTAATTGGAGATGCTCAATCCAGCGTTCGTCGCGACGTAAACCGTGGAACCCGACGCGTACACACCGAAAGTGATGTCGGCACCGAGCCCGTCAGCGACCCTCCGCGTGGTGAACGTTGCGCCGCCGTCCGAGGACACCGCCAACCCACCTCCGTACGTGGCGACGAACAACGCGGAGCCGGACGCAAAGACGCCCTGCGTGTTGTTCACCCCCAGGCCGTTGGAGGTAGTCCGATTCGAGAACGTTGCGCCGCCGTCGGTGGAGATACTCAAGCCATTCTCCGTTGCGACGTACACATTGGAGCCCGAGGCGTACAGGCCCCGCACCCATGCACCCCGATTCATGAAACCCATAAGATCCCGAGGCAGTCCATCTGTCGTGGTTCGGGCGGTGAACGAGGACCCTCCGTCGGTCGAGATGCTGATTCCTTTGTCATGTCCGACGTAGACCGTTGTCCCGACGACGAAGACGCTGGTCGAATAGTTCGACAAGAGACCACTCGAGGTGGTTCGGTTGGTGAAGGTTGCGCCGCCGTCCGTTGAAATTGCCAAACCACTATTCGTCGTTGCGTACACGGTCGAACCAACGGCGAACACACCCAACACGATGTTGGCGCCCAAGCCATCCGCAGTCGTGCGGTTCGTGAAGGTCGCACCACCGTCGGTCGAGATGCTCAGACCGCCATACGTGGCGGCATAAACGGTCGAACCCACCACATAGGCGCCGAAGACGGTGTTGTGTCCGAGACCATCCGCGGTCGTGCGATTGGTGAAGGTCGCTCCACCGTCGGTGGAAATCCCAAGACCCCCGCTATCGGTTGCCGCGTAGACCTTGGACCCGGAGACGAATACGCCGCGGACCGATCTCGCCCCGAGCCCATCTGCCGTCGTGCGATTGGTGAACGAAGCGGGCAACGCAAAAACGGTCGTTGTCGTCGTTGGAAGGATCGTCGTCGTGGTTTGTGGGACACTCGAAGCGATCGTCGATGTTGGGGTAACCGTTGACGTGGTGGATTGGGGAACAGTCGAGACAACCGTCGTCGTCGTTGAGGGGTCGGTACTTGGCGGCGGGGTCGTGGACGCAGAGACCACGGAAGTCGATGTCTGGGTTACATCGTCGGGAATGGAAGCGTTGGCCAATACATCATTGTCGGCGATCACCGGTTTCGACGACGTGCCGACGTCGGTCGAAAGAATTCCCGATCCGGCAAACTCTGGCGAAGACAGCAGACTCCGTGGAAGCGGAGCCGTGGCGAACCATGTTTTCTTCTCCTTCACCACGCCACACACCCAGAGCACGCCTGCTTTCTTTCGCGGGTTCCCCGGAGACGCGCAGGCCACTGCCCGCCCTCTTGCTGACATCGTCGTGTAAAGAATCTTCCTTCGAGGAGTCCTCGCACACACCGACGCGGCTTTTCCGATTTTCGTCACTCGACCGGGCTCTGAACACGCCGATCCTGCCGTAAGGGCGGCGTTCTTTGTACGAGGCGATGCGTTGCTCTCCGCGCACGAAACGGCGGTCAAGGCCACGGCCAACGCCAACAGAGAGACTTTCCAACGTTTATCAAAACGAAACACGCGATTCATCTCCATTCATGCCTTACTTCGACCGAACGCTGTGGAGCCTAAGCGAAAGGTTCCGCTCATTTGCATCACCTCCAAGGCGAGCCACATCGGAAAGTTCTTGGTCGGGCTGGCGGGATTTGAACCCACGACCTCTTGTCCCCCAGACAAGCGCGCTAACCAAGCTGCGCCACAGCCCGTACGCCCGAGAGGCTACCTGAAGAGATCGACAACCCTCCACGAAAGATAGAGAACGAGCGCGGTGAGAAGGAGTTTGAAGTGCCACGGGGCTTTCTCGTCACCGGACTCTTCTTCGCCCTTGGCCAACGCCTTCAGGTCGAGGTTCTTTGCCGTGATGCGGCCGTGGGCATCCGGGAGATCGGCGACCTTGCCGCACTTCGGGCATCGACCGTCGTCGGTCATCGAACTCGGCGCGAAATATTTTGCGCACTGCTCGCACCACGGCATGACTACTCGGCCCTCCGCCTGACACGCAGTTTGATCGGCGTCGAACCGAACTTGAACGCCTCGCGAATCGAGCGTTCGAGATACCGGAGATACGACGGCGGAAGTTCACGGTTGACGAACAATGTGAACGTGGGCGGGTCGGCCGCGCCCTGAAGCGCGTACAGAACCCTTGCGCCGGCGGCGGCCGGTTGTTTTTGCTGTGCCTCGGCGATGACCCGGTTGACGTCGCGCGTGGGGACTCGCCGCTGGTATTGCTCGATCGAGTCGGTGAGAATCGGCAGCAGTCGGTGCACACCCATCCCCGACAACGCCGACACGCGCAACACGGGGGCATCCCCGATGAAGTACAGCTTGCGGGCCATCTCGGTTGTCATCTCTTCGCGCGCTTCGGTGTCGAGGAGGTCCCACTTGTTGAGAATCACGATGAGCGGACTGCCCGCGGCATCGATGCGTTCGGCGAGACGTTGGTCCTGACTCGTCACGCCCTGGGTCGAGTCGATCACGAGAAGCGCCACGTCGGCCTCGTCGACGGCGCGAAGCGCGCGAACGAGCGAGTAGTACTCGGCGGAATCGTCGATCTTCGCCCGGCGACGCATACCGGCGGTGTCGACGAGAACGATGCGGCCGTCTTCGGTTTCGATGAGGGTGTCGATCGCATCACGGGTCGTACCCGCCATGTCGTGGACGACGCTTCGTTCTTCCCCGCAGAGCCGGTTGAAGAGCGTGCTCTTGCCGACGTTCGGACGCCCGACGATGGCGACTCGTGGCACGCCTTCGAGGTCGGCGTCGATGGTCGGCGCTGCTTCGTCGTCGTGGGTGCTCTCGACCTCGTCGTCGGCGACGATTCCCAATTCGTCGACCACGACGTCGAGCAGGTCGCCTGCCCGACGCCCGTGGAGGGCCGACACCGGATACGGCTCGCCGAGCCCGAGCGACAGGAAACTCCACCGGTCGGTTTCGCGACGGTCGTTGTCGGCCTTGTTCGCGACAACCATGACGGGCCGGCCCGTGCGGCGCAGCCAGCCCGCGATTCTTTCGTCGTCGTCGGTTGCGCCGACCGAGGCGTCGACGACGAACAGCACCAAGTCGGCGGACTTGACGGCCTGTTCCACCTGACGCGACACCTTCTCGTCGAGCTCGGAACCTCCGGGCATCCATCCGCCGGTGTCGGTCACCATGAACTCGCGGCCGAGCCAGTTCGCATCGTGGGTCTTGCGGTCACGCGTGATCCCCGGACGGTCTTCGACGATCGCAACCTGACCACCGACGAAGCGGTTGAAGAGGGTGCTCTTGCCGACATTCGGTCGGCCGACGATCACGACGTGGGGTTTCATAGCGAACGATCGAGGATACGGCGCAACGACGCGCCATCGGTTGGTACGACGGTGACATTGGGCGGCAAATCCGCCAGCGTCGTGCCGTCGAGGAACCGCCCTTCGGACAAACAGACGTCGGGAAGGAGGAATTGGTCGACGTCGGGGTGATTGGCGATCTCGCGAGCGATGTCGGCGCCGACCATCAATCCGGCAACTGCTGTGTTGCCCCCGAAGAAATCGTTGCGCACCGGAATCACGCGCACGTTGCCGTCGGTGACGAGAGCGGCGATGACCGGGGCTGCGTAGTCACCGGTCAGCACGCCGATTTTCCCCGCACCGCGCGAAACCGGACGATCGGACAGCTGAACACGTACCGGTCGCAGTCCGGTGTCGCCGGCAGGGTTCGCCGGCGCCCGCTCGGCGCGGTAGCCACCGGGAGTCGCACCGTCGACCGAGGCGAAGAAGCCCGACGTCACGTCGGCGACGACCCGGCGACGACCAACGAATTCTTCGACGAAGCTCGCCACGATCCCCACGCCGTCTTCGTACATCGGAAAGTCGCCGTAGTCGGCCGCGGGCGGCATCTCACGGCCGGCCAGGAGATACAACTCGTCGGAGGCCCAGAACATCGGGTGACCAACGACGGTTCGTGCAACCTCGCGCCACGTCTCGACAAGATCGACGGTTGTGCGCGCCTCGTCGACGGTGTGGATGCGCAAGTGTTCTTCGGGGTTGAACCTGCTGAGGCCGAGCGGCACGATGGCCACCGCCTCGAGCTCCGGATATTCGTCGAGCACGCGCGCCATGGTGTTCTCGAGAACCGCGCCATCGTTCAGGCCTGGACACAGAACCACCTGGCCGCGGACCTTCGTTCCGTGGTCGAGCAGCGCTCGAAGCCAACGGAGACTCATCGCGCCACGCTCGTTGCGCAGCATCTCGGCGCGACCCCACGGGTCGGTGTCGTGGATGCTGACATGAAGCGGCGACAAGGCCTGGTCGACGACCCGTTCGAGGTCCATCTCGGTAAACCGAGTCAGAGTCGTGAAGTTGCCGAACAAGAAGCTCAGTCGGTAGTCGTCGTCCTTCAGGTAGAGACTCCTGCGGAGACCCTTCGGCAACTGGTAGATGAAGCAAAACGAGCAGTGGTTGTCGCACGTCTGGACGCGGTCGAAGACGGCACTCGCGATCGACACCCCGAGGGGCTCCCCCGCCGACTTTTCGACCTCGATGTCGACCTGCATCCCACCTCGATCGACGCGCAGCGTGACGAACGCCTCGTCGACCTGGTGGTGCCATTCGATGATGTCGCGAATCGGCCTGTCGTTCACCATGACAACGACGTCGCCCGCGCGAACACCGGCACCAGCGGCGGGCGAACCGGGCACCACCTCGGTGATTCGGGCGCTGAGGTCTACCGAATCACTCACAAGGTCAGGCTAACGCTGGGCCCGAGAAGTAACGTTCCCATTGGTGTCGGACACCCACCCCAGAACCACATGACGACCAGCCGGACCAACGTCGACAAAGTGCTCCTCGCGGCACCTCGTGGCTTTTGCGCAGGCGTCGAGATGGCGATCAAGGCGCTGAGTTGGTTGGTGCGCTCATTCGAACCACCCGTGTACTGCTACCACGAGATCGTCCACAACAGGATCGTCGTCGACCGATTCAAGGAACGAGGGGTCGTCTTCGTCGACGATCTCGCCGAGGTGCCCGAGGGCCGGCCAATCATGTTGTCCGCGCACGGCTCCCCACCGGCAGTCGTCGAAGAAGCCAAGCGCCGTGGCAGTTACGTGGTCGATTCGGTGTGCCCGCTCGTCACGAAGGTGCACCACGAAGTCAAGGTGAGGGCGAACAAGGGCTACCGCATCGTCTACGTCGGCCACGAGGGCCACGAAGAAGCGGTGGGCACGATGGCGGTGGCCCCACAAGCGATCAGCCGCGTCGAGTCCGTCGACGATGTCGATGCACTACCCGTGTTCGACGAACCCGTTGCACTTCTCGCCCAGACCACGCTCTCGCATCGCGACTGGTCGGACGTCGCGGTCCGCGTACGCGAACGCTTCCCTGACGTGTGGTCGCCCGGCCGCAGCGATCTCTGCTTCGCGACAACCAACCGTCAGAGTGCACTCACCGCAATGGCGCCGCGCTGCAACGCGATCATCGTCATCGGTTCATCGAACTCGTCGAACACCAGGGCTCTCGAACGACTCGCGATCGAGTCCGGGTGCGCCACCGTCCTGCGCATCAACCGGGCCGATGAACTTCCCGCAAACCTGTCGGGGACGATCGGCGTCACCGCTGGCGCCTCGGCACCCGAGGAACTCGTCAACGAGGTACTGGCCGCACTCAACCCGCGTCTGGGCGTCGAAGAGGTTCGCGTGACCGAGGAAGACGAATATTTCCCGCCACCGCGCAACATCCGCGAGCTTCAGTCGGCCACGCTGTCGACCTTTTATTCGATGCTGGGTGTGCCCGCGACGAATCGACACTCGAGCCGCGACCACGACATCGCCGCCAGCACCGTTCTCCATGCACTTTCGTCAGCCAAAGGACCACAACGATGATCGAGCCCACCCTCGACTCCCTGCGCACGTTTCTGCACCTCCTTGCCGCTTCGGTGTGGGTGGGCGGCCAGGTGGTTCTCGGCGGACTCGTGCCGCGAGTGCGAAAGACGAATCCCGAGGCGCTGAAGACGATCGCCAATGGCTTTGCCCGTGTTGCGTGGCCGGCATTCGCCGTCTCCGTGGTCACCGGCATGTGGGCGGTGCTCGACATCGATATGTCGGCGATGGATACCAGTTACCACGTAACGTTCGGAATCAAGATCACCTTCGTCGCAGTGGCCGGGCTGGCTGCCGCGGCGCACGCAAACACCAAGAGCAAAGTGGTTCTCGCCCTCGGTGGAGCGATCGGCCTGCTCGGCTCTTTGGCCGCTCTTTACGCCGGGGTACTCCTCGGCGCCAGTACCTAGTTCCTGGGAACTTTGTTGATGAGTTCCTAGTTCCTAGGAACTTTGTTGATGAGTTCCTAGTTCCTAGGAACTTTGCTCCACGGGACGTCGCGGTCGACGCGGACGTCACCGGGAAGACCAAGGACGCGTTCGCCGAGGATGTTCTTCATCACTTCGGTGGTGCCACCCTCGATCGAGTTCGCGCGGCTGCGCAGGAATGCCTTCTGGTAGGTCTCGAAGCCCATCGCAGTTTCCGGACGAATCATTTCGTAGCTGCCGTAGAGCATGCCCTCGGCACCGAGCAGGTTCATCGCGAACTCGTAGATGGCCTTATTCAGGTTCGCCGACTCCATCTTGCCGATCGAACCTTCGGGTCCGGGGACGCCCATCTTGCGCATTTGTCCGGCGCGGATGTTCGTGAGACGCAACACCTCGGCGCGAATCCACAGCTTCATCAGTTCGTCACGGGTTGCGGGATCCTTCGCGTCGGCATCCATCGTCGACCAGATCTTGGTGAGGGATGCGATGGTTCCGGATCCACGCGGGGGCACGACGCCGCCGATGGCGACACGCTCGTTCATGAGAGTGGTGAGGCTGACACGCCAGCCATCGCCCGGCTTGCCCAGCATCTCCTTTTCTGGAATGCGCACGTCGGTGAAGTAGACCTCGTTGAACTCGGCCTCGCCCGTCATCTGACGCAGCGGACGAACCTCGACACCCGGTGCGTGCATGTCGACGACGAACGCGGTGAGTCCCGCATGCTTGACTGCCTCGGCATCGGTGCGAACCACGAGAAGACCCCAACGCGACAGGTGAGCAAGGGTGGTCCACACCTTCTGGCCGTTGGCGATCCACTCCTCGCCGTCCTTCACGCCCTTGGCGGACAGGCCGGCAAAGTCGGAACCCGAACCGGGCTCGGAGAACAACTGGCACCAAATCTCTTCGCCGGTGAAGAGCGGACGCAGGTAACGCTTCTTCTGCTCTTCGCTACCCCATTCGACAACCGTCGGACCGCACATGCCGTAACCGATCGGGTTGCGACCGTACGCATTGGGTGCGCCTTGAGCGTTCAAGCGTTCGTTCACGATCTTTTGGTGACGCGGCGAGATGCCGAGGCCGCCATGTCCCTTCGGAAAGTGCACCCACGCCAGACCGAGGTCGAATTGCTTGCCGAGAAACTCGACCGCCTTGGTCGAAGCCGGCGGACACGACGACAACAATTCGTCGACCAAACCGTTCACGAGTTGCTCTTCGGAAACCACCGTCGATGCGCTCACATCACACCCCTTTGTCAGTGAAACTGCCTCAAAAGTTACCGCAGGGTCACCGAGGCTCTCCAAACCCTCCGCCCCATTCCCGCGGAGAGGCATCCGTCACAAAACCCGACTAACTTGCCCGACATGTTCCCCGGGGATCACGCCAAAACACATCCGAACAAGCCGGCCTACATCATGGCCTCGACCGACAAGGTCGTGACCTACGAAGAACTCGACGATGCCGCCAACAGGCTCTCGAACCTGTTGCGCGCGGCCGGCCTCGAAGTTGGCGACCACGTGGCCATCTGCATGGAGAACCACGAGCGCTACATGGAGGTCATCTGGGGATGTCACTACGCGGGGCTCATCTACACGGCGTGCTCCAGCCGGCTCACCTCCGACGAATTGACCTACATCATCAACGACTGTGGGGCAAAGGCTTTCATCACCTCGAAGTACAAGGCCGACCAGGCCGCCGAAATCGCCCCCGACATCCCGAATGCCGCACTTCGGCTGATGCTCGACGGAACGATTCCCGGCTACGAATCCTTCGAGGCGGCGGTCGCCGCACAGTCGACAACTCCGCTGCCCGAACTCATCGGCGGAATGGACATGCTCTATTCCAGCGGCACGACCGGCAAGCCAAAGGGCGTGCTCGGCACGTTCCAACGCTCGGAACTCGGCCAACCGAACGGCGTGGCGGCACTTTCGTCGATGCTCTTCGGCGTCACGGCCGACACGGTTTACCTGTCGCCCGCTCCGCTGTATCACGCGGCGCCGCTGCGCTTCAATCTCGCGGTGCACTTCATCGGCGCGACGTCGGTGATCATGGAGCACTTCGATGCCGAGGAGTACCTGAAGCTCATCGAGCGCCACAAAGTGACCCACTCGCAATTGGTGCCCACGATGTTCGTGCGAATGCTCAAGCTTCCCGAGGATGTTCGCAAGCGCTACGACACGTCGTCACTGCAGTGCGCCATCCATGCCGCTGCGCCCTGCCCGGTCGAGGTGAAGCGTCAGATGATCGAGTGGTGGGGTCCCGTCATCCACGAGTACTACGCCGGAACCGAAGGCAACGGATTCGTGTACTGCAACTCTGAGATGTGGTTGTCGCATCCCGGTACGGTCGGCAAGGCGATCCAGGGCGTGGTTCACATCTGCGACGAGAACGGTGATGAAGTGCCGACCGGCGAGTCGGGAACCGTGTTTTTCGACAGCGGCACGGTTTTCGAATACCACAACGATCCCGAAAAGACGAAGAGCTCCCGCGACCCGAAGGGACGCGGTTGGTCGACGCTCGGCGACGTCGGGTACCTCGATGCCGATGGCTTCCTGTACCTCACCGACCGCAAGGCCTTCATGATCATCTCCGGTGGCGTGAACATCTATCCGCAGGAGTCCGAAAACGTCCTCATCAACCATCCGAAGGTCGTCGACGTGGCCGTCTTCGGCGTTCCGAACGAGGAGTTCGGCGAAGAAGTGAAAGCCGTCGTCCAACCGGTCGCGATGCCCGCCTCAGACGACGAGGCAAAGGCCCTGGAACACGAACTTATCGCGTTCTGCCGTTCGCAGCTCGCCGACCTCAAGTGTCCACGATCGGTCGACTTCCGACCCGAACTTCCCCGCCACCCGACCGGCAAGCTCTACAAGCGCCTCCTGAAAGACGAGTACTGGAAGGCGGCCGGCCGCTCGATCTGAGCACCGGACACATGACGCTGCGCCAACACCCGTTCTTCGACTGGACGGGCCTCCACGCCTTCGCCCACCGCGGCGGAGCAAGTGACGCTGCTGAGAACACCCTCGCCGCGTTCCAACATGCGGTCGATCTCGGCTACACGTACATGGAGACCGACGTCCACGCGACGCGCGATGGCGTCCTCCTCGCGTTCCACGACGACGATCTCAGTCGCACGTGCGGTGTCGAGGGGCGAATCTCCGAGATGACATACGCCGACGTGCGCAAGGCCCGCGTCGACGGTCGCGAGCCGATTCCCACTTTCGACGAACTCGTCGGCACCTGGCCGAACCTGCGCTGGAACATCGACTGCAAGGCCGACAACGCCCTCCCGCATCTCGTCGAGGCACTGCGCCGCCACGCCATCCTCGAGCGCGTGTGTCTCGGGTCTTTCAGCGACAAGCGTCTGCGCATGCTTCGGTCGGAACTCGGCCCGGGCCTTGCCACTTCACTCGGACCGAAAGGCGTCGCGCGACTTCGACTCGCCGTGTCGCTCGGAAGACCCATCCGATTCCCGGAGGGTGTCTACGCCGTCCAGATTCCGCCCAAGCAGGGACCAATTCCCCTGCACTCCGAACGTTTCATCGACATCGCCCACGCGTCGGGTCTCTTCGTCCACTACTGGACGATCGACGACCCGGACCAGATGAACGAACTCGTTGATCGCGGCGCTGATGGGATCATGACCGACAAACCTGCCGTGCTCCGCGACGTTCTCACGTCCCGCGGACGCTGGTGAAACTCCTCAAGCGTCGCGCGCCGCACTCTGTCGCTTGACGATCGGCTCTTTGTCGCTCCACGGGAAGTTGATCCACATGTCGGTGCGCTTCCACACGTAGTCGCAGTGGATGACCGAGTGCGGCTTTTCGTACAGTGCGGCGATCCGCGACTCTGCAACGCGGCCCTTGCAGAACTCCTTCACCAACTTGAGGGTGTGGCCCGTGTCGGCGACGTCGTCAACGATCAGGATCTTCGCATCGCGCACGTCGACGAAATCGGGCACGGGTGGCAGGATCATGGGCATGTCGAGGCGCTCGTCGACGTCGGTGTAGAACTCGACGTTCATCGTGTACGTGTTCTTCACGGACAGCGCATAGCCCAGTGCACCGGCGAGGAACAGTCCTCCGCGGGCGATGGCGAGGATCATGTCGGGGTCGTACCCCGACTGCGCAATATCGCGCGCAATGTCTCTCGACGCCTCGCCGAATCCGTCCCAGGTCAAAATTTCGCGCTCTGCCGACACCGCTTCTCCCTCGCTCACAGGAGAAACTAGTCGTTCACGGTTCGTAGGGACAATGTCGGCATCCGCTCGAACAGCATCGTCCTCGGGAGGCGAGGAAGACCGACGTCATCACGCTGCGGCGCGTCAGAGGATCGATGTAGACCGGGTCGCCCTTGTCAACGGCCTCTCGATGCGCGGCGAGTATTTTTCGCACCATCTCGGGGTCTCTCGGGAGGCGTTGCTGCAAAGGAGCCTCAACGTGATCCGAACGCAGAGGTGCATAACGCTCGATCACGTCGATCAACCTACTGAACGACACCCTGCGCCTAACATCGCTGCGATGTCTCCGGTCGAAATTTCCGACACAACGGTCGACGCCGGTTCATCGCGCCTGCTGCGCCACACGTTTCGCGCGTTTCGATTCGGGTCGAGCGATCCGTGCGTCCGAGTCGATGGCAACACGCTCATCATGGCTTCCACGTCGCCCGTCGGGCCGGGCTGGCTCAGCGCCACTGTCCCCGCCCACAATCCCGTTCCGCGGATCCATCTCGGCGGTGCGGCAGCCGACCTCATCCGAAGTCGGTGCCCCGATCCCCTCGGTCAACGCGACACCTTCCGGTCACTGCGCCCCGCGCACCCTCTCGTCGAACGCCTTCAGCACGACTTCGGGGACCTTCGCATCGGCGCTTCAGGCGACATCTACAAAGCGGCCCTCACCGCCACCCTGGGGCAACGCATCACGGCTGCCGAAGCGGTCGCTCAATGGGTCCGCCTGTGCCGCACCTTTCCCAATCCGGTCGACACGCCCTTCGGGCAACTCCTGGCCCCACCAGACCCCGCGGTTCTCGGCTCCCTAGCCCCGTGGCAGTTGCATCCTCTCGGTATCGAGGAATCTCGCGGCCGCACGCTCATCGGAATCGCACGGGTCTTTCAGCGTGGTGGAGAACACCAACACGACGGTGCGCTCGCACTTCGTCGCCTTGCAATCGACGTTCCCCGTTTTGGACCCTGGACCCGGGCGCTGGTCGAGGCCGAGGCTCTCGGCAATCCCGATGCGGTCGCAGTCGGCGATTTCCATCTGAAGAACGTGGTCGCGCACGCCCTTCGGGGCCGACCCCGGGGCACCGACGACGAGATGATCGACGCTCTGTCGCCCTACGCAGGCAACCGTGGTCGCGTCCTTGCATGGATCGGCCTCGCGGGAATCACCGCGCCGAAATTCGGACCACGTCGACGCAACGTCGACTTTCGCCGTTTCTGACTGTTTGTCAGCGACTCGCCGCGATCATCGCGTCGCGGGTCGCCCAGAACCCGGGCCAGCTCTTCGACACCACACCCGGGTCGTCGACGGTGACACCCGCGACACGTCCGGCCAACACCGCAAAGCTCATGGCCAACCTGTGATCGTGGTGCGTTTCCAGATACGAACCGTGCAGTGGTCCCGGTTGGATCATCAATCCATCGGCGGTTTCCACCACGCTTGCACCACACTTTGCCAACTCGCGGGACAAATCTCCGAGTCGATCGCTCTCCTTCGCGCGAATGAATCCAACGCCGCGGATCCGCGACGGCTCTGCCGCGAACAGAGCCACGACCGCCACCGTTGGCACCAAGTCGGAGATGTCCACCATGTCGATGTCGATGCCGCGCAGAGGGTTGGCAAGGTCTCGCCGAACGGTGAGGGACGTCTCGCCCCACTCGACATCACACCCCATCCGAGCCAGAAGGCCAGCGAACTCGACGTCACCCTGCAGCGACCGGGACGTGAGGTTGGGAATGGTCACCGCACCGCCGCACACCGCCGCAAGCGCAAGCGGATACGACGCCGATGAGGCGTCGGGTTCAACTTCGTACCATCTCGGTGTGTACCGACCCTCGGGCACGACAACCGTCCGTCGATCGTCCTCGTCATTCATCGACGCGTCGACGCCGAAGTCACGCATCACAGCGACGGTCATCTCGAGATACGAGTCCGAAACACGCTCGCCAATGATCGACAGTCGAAGGCCACCACGCAGGTACGGGCCCACCAACAAGAGTGCCGTTGCGAACTGACTCGACACCCCTCCGGGAATCTCGATCTCGCCTCCGCGGATTCCCCCTGCCGCGATCTCGACCGGCAGGTGTCCGGTCGCCGCGAGAGGATTCACGTGCGCGCCGAGGCCCGCCAACGCATCGTGAAGATCTGCCATCGGACGACGTTTCAATGCCTCGTCACCATCGATCAACGTTGGCGTTCCGCGAAGCGCACAGAGCGCAGTGAGAAATCGCGAGGTTGTCCCCGCCAGTCCCGCATCGATCCGGGCGTGACGGTTCGACGACAGGTCGAAGCCGCTGTCGAACCGGTAGGACCCTTCGTCAACGGACGTGACAGTGATCCCCAACGCCCGTAGTCCACGGACCATCGCCACCGAATCGTCGCCGTCGGGCACGTTGGTGACCGTCGAGCCCTCGCCGGCGAGCGCGGCGCACAACAGGGCGCGATTTGCGATGCTCTTCGAACCAGGAACCGACACGGTGCAGTCGAGCGTCGCATCGAACGTCGGAATCGAACCCGACACGATGCTCAGCGCCCCGGCTTGAATCCGCGTGCAATGAGTCCGCCGCGGAACAACTCGACCTGTCCCTTTTCAACCAGAACGACCGCGACTCCGCGGTCGCCTTCGGCCGAGTGCACGACCTCGAAGTTGGCAAGGTTGACATTCAGCTCGGCGGCGAGGGTGAAGATTTCCGCGGCTGATCCCGGACGATCGGGAATGGGAATCCGCACTTCGACCGCATCCTCGAGCGAACGCACCCGCGCGGGCAGGTTGCTCCGGGCCTCTCGCGCACGCAACAGCAACTGTTCGAGACCCTGCGAATCTTCCTTGTCGACCGTGGCCCGCAAGTCGATCAGACCAGCGATGAAATCATCGAGTGTCGCGACGATCGCTTCGCGGTTGGCGCGACAGATGTCGAGCCAGATACCCGGCTTGCTCGAGGCGATTCGCGTCATGTCACGAAAGCCTCCGGCGGCCATACGAAGAAGTGACGCGTGCTCCTCGGAGCGCCGGTCGGCGAGTGTCATCAACGTGGCCGCCGTCAGATGGGGCACATGGCTCACGACGGCAATGAGGCGGTCGTGGTCGTCGGCGCCCAGCGCGAGGACATTCGCGCCGAGCTGGTGCGCCACCCCGGCCGCAAGCGCAAATACAGAGTCGGGTGTGCGAGAGGTCGGCGTGAGGATCCATGTTCCGCCTTCGAACAAAGTCGAATCGGCACCGTCTAGACCGTCGAGTTCGGACCCCGCCATGGGGTGACCACCGATGAACCGGGGATCGTCGATGTCGGCAACGAGTGGTCCCTTCACGCTGCCAACGTCGGTCACCACACCTTTGGTCGAAGCGAGCGCAGTTGCCACCTCGTCACGCAACTGCAGGACGGGCACCGCGACGAAGGTGATTTCCGCATCCGGATTCAACCCGACGGAGGAGATGATCCCGCGTTCCTCTGCCGTCTGTGGGCGTCCCGACAACGGATCCGAACCGTGGACCGTCCAGCCCGACTCGACCAGTCGTGCGGCGATCGAACCCCCGATCAGGCCCAGGCCGACCACGTTGGCGCAACGTTCACCCATGCACCCTCACCCTACCGACGGGCCGCAACCGACATTGCTTCGATTAACGCCTTGCGTTCGGCGAGTGACAATTCTCTCCACGTGCCGGGCCGCAATTTCGGGTCGGTGATCGGGCCGATGCGCGTACGCACCAATCGCTCGACCTCGTGGCCCACTGCTTCGCACATGCGGCGCACCTGCCGGTTGCGACCCTCGTGGATGGTGATCAAAAGGGTCGTGTCGCTTCGCTGGCTCACTTTGGCGGGAGCAGTCGGTCCGTCCTCGAGTTCGACTCCGTCGCGCAACTTCCTCAGTTGACCCTCGGTGAGACGAGGGTTGCCGCGCAACTGCACGAGGTACTCCTTTTCCACCCCTTTGCTCGGATGCGTGAGGAAGTGGGTGAGATCTCCATCGTTCGTGATGAGTAGCAACCCCTCGGTGTCGGCATCGAGACGACCCACCGGAAAGACGCGCGGACTCTGCGGCACCATGTCGACGACGGTGGGTCGGCCTTGTGGATCATGCGCCGTCGAAATGACTCCGCGTGGCTTGTTGAGGAGGTAGTACACGAGGTCGGGACGCGCACCGATGGGCACGCCATCAACGGCGATGACGTCGACCAACGTGTCGACACGACGTCCGAGCACGGCAACCTCACCGTTCACTGTGACGCGTTCGTCGGCAATCAGGTCTTCACAGATTCGCCGGCTTCCCCATCCAAGGGCGGCGAGAACCTTCTGGAGGCGCTCACCTTCGTCGTTCATCATCCGTCGCTGGTCGGGGCACCGTCGGCACCGGCCCCATCGGATTCGATGGGTGTGATGCGCAGGGTTGCCTCGAGCGCCTCGACGATCGCGGCATCGGGCACGAATTCGGCCAGCGGCGGCAACTCGTCGACGGAGTTGATGCCGAGCTTTTCCAGAAAGAGCGGGGTCGTCCCCCACAACACGGCCTGACCGGGACCATCGTCACGTCCGCGCTGCTCGACATAGCCGCGGCCCTGCAGAGTGCGCAACACCGCGTCGGGGTCGACTCCACGAATCGAGGCGATCTGGAGCCGAGAGATGGGCTGCTTGTAGGCAATGATCGCCAGCGTTTCCAATGCCGCCGCCGACAGCCGCGCTCGCTGTCCGTCGAGCACGAAACGTTCGACGTACGGCGAAACATCGGGGTGGCTCTGGAGCCTCAGACCGCCGGCCACGCGAACCAACTGAAATCCGCGGTGGGACTCGTCGTAAAACGACTGCAGCGACTCGACGATCGTGTCGACCGTCGCCACCGGTATCTCGAGCAACTGCGCAATCACTTCGACGGGTACCGGCTCGATTGCAACCATGAGGATTCCCTCGATGGCTCGTGTCGCGTCGGCGACCTGGAATTCGTCGGACATGCTCATCCCTCGTAGTCGTCGATCGCCATGGCCGCAGAGGACGCCATCGCCTCGTTACCGATCCAACGCACCTGGATGTCTCCGAAACGATCGGCCTGCTCCAAGTCGACGAGGCCCTGTTTGTACAACTCGAGAAGTGCGAGGAAACGTACGACCACTTCCAGTCGTTCGATCTGGTTCTCCGTCAACTTTCGGAAGGTCACCGATCGGTAGCCGGGAAGGCTTGCCACCAGTTCACTGACGGCATCGGCGACGCTCGCCCTGATGGGTGCGACGTGGTAGAGGTCGATCCTCGGCTCTTGCTTCGGAGTGATGGCCCGCACCATCGCCCGCAACAGCTTCTCGGGGGTGACGCCCTCCATGAGATCGGGCAAGAGATCCGAGAAACGCTCGTCGGGGCCGGCCGTGCGGGGAAACGCCCGATCAGCCAGGTCGGCAAGTTGCTGGAGCACCCGCGAGACGTCCTTGAAGGTCTTGCACTCGAGCAGCCGCGCCAGCAGGAGGTCGCGCTCTTCCCACAGTGCCAATTCCTCGTCGAGATCGACGTCCTCGCGACCGGGCAGCAGACGCCGGGCCTTCAATTCGACGAGCGTCGCTGCGATGAGAAGGAACTCCGTGGCGATCTCGAGGTCGAGCGCCTGCATGCGCTCGATCTCCACGAGGTAGGCGTCGACGATGTGCGACAGCGAGACCTCGTGAATGTCGACCTGCTCGCGCAGGATCAGGTGCAGCAGAAGGTCGAACGGGCCCTCGAACACCGGTGTGGAAACTGCGTACGGCACCGATGCGAACTTACTCGCCCCACCCCCGAACCGACGAGTACCATCCGCCCGTGGCCCGCGTTCTCTCCTGCATCCAGCCGACCGGGGCGGTGCATCTCGGCAACTATATGGGCGCGTTGCGGGAATGGGTGAAGGGCCAGCACACGAACGACGTTTTTCACGGCATCGTCGACCTCCACGCGCTGACGATCACCGAGACCCCCGGTGTTCTCGGGGCGAACTCCCTCGACCTCGGTGCGATGCTCTTTGCAGTCGGCCTCGACCCCGATGTCGCCACGATTTTCGTCCAGAGCCACGTCGTCGAGCATTCGGTGCTCGGGTGGATCATGGAATGCACGGTGTCCTACGGCGAACTCTCCCGCATGACGCAATTCAAGGACAAAGCTGCCAAGCGCGAAGCCGACTTCGTCTCGGCGGGGCTGTTCACGTATCCGGCCCTGCAGGCCGCCGACATCCTGCTGTACGACGCCAACGAGGTGCCGGTCGGTGCCGACCAACACCAGCACATCGAGATCACCCGTGACATCGCCATTCGCTTCAATCACCGGTTCGGCGACACCTTCGTGATACCAAAGGCAACCACTCCCGCCGAAGGCGCCCGCGTCATGGATCTTCAGGAACCAACGAACAAGATGTCGAAGTCCGCCACCTCGGATGCGGGGTGCGTGTACTTGCTCGACGACCCGGCCGCGATCGTGAAGAAGTTCAAGCGCGCGGTCACCGACTCCGACAGCGAAGTCGCCTACGACCGCGAAAAAAAGCCCGGGGTGTCGAATCTCCTCGACATCCTCTCGGCGGCAACGGGTGTGAAACCGACCGAATTGGCCACGCACTACAGCCAGTACGGACCCCTGAAGGCCGACACCGGCGAGGCCGTCGTCGAACTGGTCCGTCCGATCCAGGCGCGTTACGCCGAACTGATGGCCGATCGTGGTGAATTGCAGCGCCTTCTGCGCAAAGGCGCGGACAAGGCTCGAACGGTCGCCTCGGCGACTCTCGATCGCGCCAAGAACGCGATCGGGTTCCTTCCCTACTAGTCGCTATCCGTCGCCGTCGTCGGCGGACCGAAGTCGCCGGGCAACTTCGTCGTTCGCCGCACCCGCAACGAGTTCGATCGTGCGACCGTTCACCCCTGCGTCGCGCAGCATGTCGGCCCCGATGCGCTCGTGGTCGCGGTATCGGCGCATCGTCGCGGTCAGTGGCACGAGCGTCGCAATGCTACGACCGATTCGTCCGAGCCGCACAGCCGACTTTCCGACGTCGTGAAGCAACGCAGCCGCAGTTTCATCGCGCGATGCACCGGGGAGTTGCGCGATGAATCGTCGGGTCACATCGACCGAGTGGCGCCTGTCGACAACATCCATCGATGCCCACAGCCGCATCTCGGTCGGCGACAGAATTCGCGCGGCGAAACGGGCGTCGTCGTCTTCGGTCGTGACGGGGAGACCCATCTCGCGGAAGCGTGCGACGAGATGCCGCACCCGGTGACTCACGATCGCTCCTTTCCCTTGCGCGCCCGTGGATGAGCCTCGGCGTAGACCTGCCAGAGTCGCTCCTGGGAGACACGCGTGTAGACCTGCGTCGTCGTGATCGAGGCATGACCCAACATCTCTTGCACGATGCGCAAGTCCGCCCCGTGGTCGAGAAGATGCGTCGCACACGTGTGACGCAGTGCGTGGGGTGAAACTTCTCGGTCGATTCCGGCGCGCTCCCCCGCGTCGCGCACGACGTGGAATGCAACCTGTCTGCTCAGACGGGTACCACGCCCGCCGAGAAACACTGCGAGCGAGTCGTCCCGGCGTCGCCACCGCACCGGCTCCATCGCGGGCCGGCCGTTTGCGATCCAGTTCTCGAGTGCGGCGTGGGCGACCGAACCGAACGGAACGACCCGTTCCTTCGAACCCTTTCCGAAGAGCCGCACCAACGACGCCTCCATGTCGAGGTCGGCGAGGTTGAGACCACAGACTTCCGACACGCGCGCCCCGGTGGCATAGAGAAACTCGAGGAGTGCGCGATCGCGCAGGCTTCTTGGCTCGTCACCCGTCACCGATCCGATGAGGCTCGACACTTCCTCCTCGCTCAACGGCTTGGGAATACCGGCCGGCTTCGACACGCCCTCGGCCAGCCCGGCCGGGTCGTCACGCCGATACCCCTCCTCCACCATGAACCGGTGCAGCATGCGGATCGACGAGAACTGGCGCGCCATCGACGACTTCGCCGCACCAGCCCGGGTGCGTTCGGCCAGAAATTGCTCGATGTCGGCCACCGAGACGTCGTCGAGACCCGCCCCTCGTGACTGCAACCACGCGTCGTACTGCTCGAGATCCCGACGGTAGGCATCGATGGTGTTGGCCGCACGACCGCGTTCGACAACCAGCCAGTCGAGAAACTCCCCGATCTCGGTCGATGGTTCGAACTCGTCGCTCTCGTCGGTCACGTCGATTTCGTACCCCACTGCGCGACCCACTGCAATCCGACGATCGTCTTCGAGTCGGTGATGTGGCCCCGACGACACTCGTCGAGCGCATCGGCGAGCGGGAGCCGGCGCACTTCCATGTGGTCTTCTTCGGGTCCGTGTCGTTCGTGGTCGACGTTGCGCAGGCCGCAACACACGAATATCTCGACGGTCGAATTCGTGATTCCCGGTGCCGACGCCATCACGCCGAGGTACCGCCAGTGATCGGCCTCGAGACCGGCCTCTTCGGCGAGCTCGCGGCGCGCGGTTGTCTCGGCCGGCTCGTCGGCCACGTCGCGCATCCCGGCCGGAATCTCCCACATCACCTCGCCGAACGGCGCGCGGTACTGGCTCACGAGCACCGTGGCCACCAACGACGGATCTCGCCCTGCAAGATCGTCGAACGACGCCACATCGACGACGACCACTCCGACGGCACCGGGCGAATCGACGTAGGTGCGCACGAACTCTTCACCGGTCGGTGACTGGAGATGGTCTTCGACGAGCGACCACACTGCCCACTCATGCACCGTGCGGCGGCGACGCGAGAGGAACATGTCGATCGCCCCGCCGGCGTCAGACGTTCGAGGAGCGACGACCCGCCGCTGCCCGATTCGAAAGTGCAGCACCGACCAGGCCGACGAACAGCGGGTGTGCCCTGTCGGGGCGACTCTTGAACTCGGGATGCGCCTGGGTGCCCACCCAGTACGGGTGGTCGACGGCTTCTATGAACTCGACGAGACGACGGTCGGGCGACGTGCCACTGCACAGGAACCCGTTCTCCTCGAACCGCGACCGGTAAGCCGAGTTGAATTCGTATCGGTGGCGGTGGCGTTCGCTAACGACGGGTTCGCCGTACACCGCAGCCACCTTCGAGCCGGGCGTGAGAACGGCGTAGTACGCGCCGAGGCGCATCGTGCCACCCTTGTCGCTGACGTCGCGTTGGTCGTGCATCAAGTCGATGACGGGATGCGTCGTCGCAGGGTCGAATTCGGTCGAGTTGGCATTCGGCAAGCCCAGGACGTGGCGCGCGTATTCGATCGTCATCACCTGCATCCCGAGACACAGGCCGAGACACGGCACCTTGTTCAGGCGCGCGAATTCGGCCGCTGCGATCTTGCCCTCGATACCACGCGGGCCGAATCCTCCTGGGATGACGATTCCGTCGAGTTGCGACAAACGACCCGAGGCGAGCAAACCCTCGACCTCTTCGGCCTGGATCCAGTCGAGCTCGATCTTCGCTCCGTGGTGAAATCCCGCATGCTTCAGACTTTCGACGACCGAGAGATATGCGTCCTGTAGATCGACGTACTTTCCGATCAAACCGATACGGACCGGAGTCGTCGATTCCTCGACACGGCGCACGAAAGCCTGCCAGGGCGAAAGATCGATCGTGGTGTCGAGACGCAACGTCTCGCACACGACGGTGTCGAGACCTTCTTCGTTCATGATGAGCGGCAACTCGTAGATGTTGCGCGCATCGGCGGCGTTGATGACGTTCGCCTCGGGCACGTCACACTGGTTCGAGATCTTACGCTTCAGGCTCTGACTGATCGGTTCCTCGCTACGCGCCACGATGACATCGGGCTGGATGCCGCGGCTGCGCAGTTCGGTGACGCTGTGCTGGGTCGGCTTGGTCTTTTGCTCACCGCTCGGGCCGATGAAGGGCACCAGGGTGACGTGGATGTAGCACACGTTGTCGCGACCGGCCTGGTTGCGGAACTGCCTGATTGCCTCGAGAAACGGCAGAATTTCGATGTCTCCGACCGTTCCGCCCACCTCGGTGATGACGACATCGACGTCGTCGGTCGACACACGATGGATGCGTCGCTTGATCTCGTCGGTGATGTGCGGAATCACCTGAACGGTCTTGCCCAGGTAGTCGCCGCGCCGTTCGGCCGCCAGCACGGCCTGGTAGATGGAACCCGTCGTCGCATTCGATGCGCGGGTGAGGTTTTCGTCGATGAAGCGTTCGTAGTGGCCGAGGTCGAGATCGGTTTCGCCACCGTCGTCGGTCACGAACACTTCTCCGTGCTCGAAGGGATTCATCGTTCCCGGATCGACGTTGATGTAGGGGTCGAGTTTTTGCATCGTCACGCGCAGTCCGCGCATCTTGAGAAGACGACCCAGTGCCGACGCGGTGAGTCCCTTGCCGAGCGAGCTCGCAACCCCACCGGTCACGAAAATATGCTTCGGCATGTCAACCTCCCGTCAGCGCCAATGCAAGTGCACGACGGGAGATCAGAATAACACCGGCGCCGAGGCGCGGGTGCATCCGCCCGCCGGGTCAGATTCCCAGCATGTCGCGGGCGGTTTGCAGCGCCGAGGCCTTTGCCTGCCCACCCGAGAGCATCCGGGCGATTTCTTCGACGCGGTCTTCGGTGCTCAATACCCCGGCCCGCACGAACGTCTCTTTTTGTTTCACCGTCTTCACGATCCCCACCTGCAGGTCGGCGGTGGCCGCAACTTGTGGCAAGTGCGTGACGACGAATACCTGATGCTTGCGGGACACCTGTCGAAGGGCCTCGCCCACCGCGACCGCGGCGCTACCGCCGATGCCGGCGTCGACTTCGTCGAAGACGAGACACGGTGGCGCTTGTGTCAGCACCAGCCGTAGGGCCAGCATCACGCGAGCCAGTTCACCGCCCGACGCAACCTTGTTGAGCGGTGCCGGCGGGTTGCCAGGGTTCGCGGAGATGAGAATGTTCACCCCGTCCCCGGCCGGATCGGCGGGGGTTTCGGGGACATCGATGCGGATTTCGGCGTGCGGAAGTGCGAGGGCCCGAAGGCGGGTTTCGACGGCCTTGGCCAGTTTCGGGGCGGCCTTTCGCCGTGCCGCGGCGACCGACTTTTGCGCGCTGGCCAGGCGTTCCTGCGCCTTCGTGCGGCGTTTCAGCAGAGTGGCCACCGATTCGCCATGGGATTCCAACTCGGCCAGCCGCGCCGACGCCTCGTCGCCGAAGCGCACCACGTCGGCGAGTTCGGGACCGTATTTGCGGCACAGATCACGCAGGACGCGCCGACGATCGCCGATCGCCGCCAGCCGTGCCGGGTCGTCGTCGAGACGTTCTGCCAGCAATCGGGCCTCGGCCGCGACGTCGCGCAACTCGGCTGCAAGCGACACCAGCCGCTCGTGAAGGGAGGCGGCAACCTCGCGGCTGGTGACCGACGCCAAGGCCCGGCCCACGAGGTCCCCTGCGGCGCCTTCGTCCCCCAAGAGCGAGTGCACCGCGTGCAACGCCTCACGATTGGCGACGACGTCGCCCAACAGGGTCTCTTCGCGTCGAAGTCGTTCGTCTTCATCGGTGGACGCGATGTTGGCGTCGGCGATTTCGGACACCTGAAAACGCAGGAGATCGATCTCGCGATTGCGCGACTGCTCGTCTCCGCCCAACGCCGCCATCGACGCATCGATGAGAGAAAGTTCCGCCTTCGCCGCTTCGAGGTCGGTGAGGTCGATTGAACCGAACGAATCGAGTGCGTTGCGTTGTGCCCGTTCGGCAAGGAGGCTTTGGTGTGCGTGCTGGCCGTGAAGGTCGACCAGACGGGCACCGAGTTCGGCCAAGCCGCCAACGGTGGCCGGAGCGCCGTCGATGTACGCACGTGAACGTCCGTCGGATGGGATGACCCGCGAAAGAATGACCTCGTCGTCGGTTTCGGGGTCGATGAAACGACCATCAACGCGGGCTTCGTCGCATCCGTGACGCACCATCCCGGCCTCGGCACGACCACCAACCAAGAGGTTGATGGCCTCGATGATCATCGTCTTGCCGGCTCCGGTTTCGCCGGTGAAAGCCGTGAACCCCGTCGAGAACTGCAGCGTGACCGAGTCGATGACACCCAGGTTGCGGATGTGCAGCTCGGCCAGCACTAGTCGTCCCCGAGACCAAACTTGTCGCGGAGAATCTGGTGGAACCCGCGTTTGCCAACCTGCAGGAATCGGGCGACGTGCGGATCGGCGGTGACGCGCACGACGTCGCCCGGGTTGAGCTCGACGAAGCGCAGGCCGTCGACGGCGAGGCTGACGCCGCGATGTCCGCGCACGGTGACCAGAACGGTTTGCCGCGGGTCGAGAACGAGCGCCCGGTCGAAGAGCATGTGGGGTGACACCGGCGTCACCACGAGCGCCCGGTGACTGGGAGAGACCACCGGGCCACGCGCCGACAGCGAGTATGCGGTCGAACCCGTCGGGGTTGCGACGATGAGACCGTCGGCGGAGTACGTCGCGAAATGATCGTTGTCGATGGCGACTTCGAGCCGCACCGTATGCCCTGATTCGACCTTCTCGACGACCATCTCGTTCAACCCGCGCAGTGTGTGCGCGACACCATCGGAAGTGGTGACCTCGACGCGGAGCAGCATCCGCTCGTCGATGGTTCCGCCTCGCGGCATCGCGCCGCGCGCCACTTCGTCGAGCACCTCGATGACTTCGTCGGGTTCGATGGTCGTGAGATAGCCGAGGGTCCCGCAATTCACGCCCAAAACCGGCGCCGTTGCGTCGCCGATCATCTGCACGGCGCGCAGCACCGTGCCGTCTCCCCCGAGTGACACCACCAGGTCGACGGTGTCGAAGGCACCCGCGTCGGAGGACTTCGGCTCGAGCACGATGACTCCGTGGGTGGTGGCCCACGACCGCACGTCGTCGGCTGCCGCCGCCGCGTCGTCGCGTTCGGGGTTGACGACGAGACCCAGCGTCTTGAGCTCCGCGAGGTCGGACATACCCTTCATTGTGTCCGATCGGTGGGACACGTGGCCCACACGAAGAATTCCTTGTTCCCGTCGGCTCCCGCCACGCGGGATTCGGTCGTGCCCTCGACGGTGCACCCCGCTGCCCGCAATGAATCGCTGACCGACT
>JAGWWV010000014.1 GCA_018970175.1 Acidobacteriota bacterium | reverse complement strand
TAAGATGGCGATCAGCGAAGCCCAGCGGTTCGAGATGCACCTCGGACTGCGCAACACCCTCGGAGACGTCGTGGCGAACTCACTGATGGAACACCTGCCGCCCAGCGGCTGGAGCGACGTCGCACGCACGAGTGACATCGATCGAGTGAATGCCCGCATGGACCGGCTCGAAATCGAATTGCGAGAAGGGTTCAAGAGCATCCGGAACACGATCCGCTTCCTGGTCGCATCCGCCATCACGGTGTCGCTCGGCCTCATCGTCATGCTGATTCAGTTGAACCAATCGATTTCCGCCCTGAAGTAAGCGCACCAACCGAGACCCCGCCAATTTGGCCGAAACCGTGGGTCGAAATTCAGCACCCCACGCACACATTCCACCAAGCGAAATGACCTTGGAGGTTTAAGATGGCGATCAGCGAAGCCCAGCGGTTCGAGATGCACCTCGGACTGCGCAACACCCTCGGAGACGTCGTGGCGAACTCACTGATGGAACACCTGCCGCCCAGCGGCTGGAGCGACGTCGCACGCACGGCCGACCTCAATCGGCTCGAAATCGAGATGCGAGAAGGGTTCAAGAGCATCCGGAACACGATCCGCGTCCTGGTCGCATCGTCTATCACGGTGTCGGTCGGCCTCATCGTCATGCTGATTCAGTTGAACCAATCGATTTCCGCCCTGAAATAAGAGCACCAACCCCTACGAGACACCAACGGACGAGGTCGATCAGTTGCTCGAACGATAGTTCGTGTCAGCCATGAGTACAGCGAGATCCTCGACGAGATTCCGGTCTCTTGCGAACCCGCGAGTTTCGATCAATTCCACTGCCGTACGTGCTCGTTCCCACTCGGCATCGTTCGCCACGCGCGCCAATGCCCGGAGATCCATCGCATCGGTTTCTCGACCCGGTGCGACCGACAAGAGCTTCAGCGCGATGAGGTGCCCGATTCGTGCCACCGGAATGATGACCCCGCGCACGACCTCAAGCGGCTCGGCATCAAGCACGATCTCCCTCTCGATTCCCGACGAGGCGAGGAGAATGTCGACACTGGTTCCTTCCCGGTCAGAAAGGCGAACCATCGCCATTCGACCAACAGCATCCTGTTCGATGACGGTCGATGCCGTAAATCCGTCAGAACCGAGCGCCCTGATCAACGCTTCACCCTCGGCATCCCCGTCGACTGCGACGGCCAGATCGACATCACGGGTGAAGCGTGGGTCCGAGCGCGCTGACACAGCCAGACCACCGACCAGGCACCCGTGTCGGCCACCCTTGTGAACCGAGCCAAGGACCCGTGCGGCCAAGGCGAGAAGACTCACAGGTGTCGAATGCGACCGGGGGCATCGAACGGTCGGTCGTTGATCCAGTCGCGGACCATCTGCTCGATCACGTCGTCTGAAGCCTGCTGGTTTTCCCGACGGAACTGCTGGCGCTTCATGGCCAAGCCCTCAAGATACATCTCATCAACGGGCGCCAGGGGCTGGGTCACGACCCTATTCTACGGCCTCGCATTTCACTCAGGAGAGAGTCCGAAGAAGCGAAAAACCGCCCCGAAGGGCGGTTTTTTGGAGCGGACGACGGGATTCGAACCCGCGACCCTCACCTTGGCAAGGTGATGCTCTACCAACTGAGCCACGTCCGCGTAACGGGCTGAAGGATAGCCCCGAATCGCAGCGCCGCCACCCTGATCAGAGCCCGGAAAACCTTGAGGGGCGGTGCCGTGCGGAGGGGGGAACCCGCGCGACACCGCCCCTTTTCACAGGTGCGTGAGCGTGTGTGGATCAGTAGCGCAGGCGCGCAAGAAAGTTCTGGAAGTTCGCCGTCACGTGCGTGAAGCCGGCGATCGCCAGACCCGAACCAACGATGTCGACCCATGAGTCGAGGTTCGCGCCGTTTGCGCCCATGAAGGTTCCGAGAACCGACACGTCCATCAGCCACACGAGGAGAATGCAGGCTGCGATGAGCCAGCCTTCGCCCTTGCTGATGATCGGAATTTGCTTGAGGAAGGGAATGTGGTCCGTGGCGACGGTGACGACCGTCTGGGCGACGAGACCGATCAGGATGACGAGGGCCATCGTGTACATGAGCGTTACCTCCTAAGGGGTACCCACCGACGCTGTCGGTGGGGGTGGTTCCGCCCAATTCCGACCGTACGCCGCTGCTGCCCGGAAGTGGTGGATTTCAGGTGACTGCCGTCACGGCCCTTGCGGGGCTTGGGTTTGGGCTCAGCGCGAGAGGTAGGCGCCGTCGACTCCGAGGATGTGCCCGAAGGTGTAGGTCGACTCGTCGCACGACAGCCACATGGCGGCCGAGGCGATCTCCTGCACCGTGCCGAAGCGCCCGATGATGCTGAGCCTGCCGAGGCTTCCCGAAGGGTCTCCACCGGCGCGACGCTGGATGGCGTTGCGCAACATCGGTGTGTCGATGCTGCCGGGTGCGATGCCGTTGACACGGATTCCCTTGTCAGCGAATTCGATTGCGGCGGTCTTCGTGAGACCAACTGCTCCGTGCTTCGACGCGGTGTACGCGCTTTGCCCCAACTGCGGACGGTACGAGTTCGTCGAGCAGATGTTCACGATCGTCCCGCCGTGACCCTTGTCGATGAACGTACGGATCTGTGCACGCATCGACAGATAGAGCGACTTCAAGTTGACGGCGATGATTCGGTCGAAGTTGTCCTCTTCGAGCTCCAGCAGGTTCGGTGCTTCACCTTCGATGGCTGCGGCATTGACGGCGTGGTGCAGGTCGCCGTACGTATCGATAGCCAGCTGCACGAGAGCGTTGACGTCTGCTGCCTTCGCAACGTCGGTGCGCAGGAAGACAGCCTTGCCTCCGGCTTTCACGATGTTGGCGACCGTTTCGCTGCCGCCGTCTTCGGAGATGTCTCCGACCACGACCGATGCACCCTCGCGACCGAACCGCTCGGCGATCTCGCGCCCCATCCCCTGCGCGCCACCGGTAACCAGCGCGACCCTGCCGTTGAACCCAAACGTTGCCATGGGGCAAGTATTGACCGCCCGAGTCGGCGGAAACGTGTCAGACGCGACGCGCGACGACGATGCCCACGGCGACGAGCATGATGGCAGCCCCGAGAATCTGCACCGCATTCATCGTCTGCTCAAAGATCCACCACGCAAAGATGCTCGACAAGACCGGGCTGCCAAGGCCGAGGAGCGCCACCAGCGTGGCGTCCATGTAGCGATTGGCCCACGCGATCGACCCCATGCCCATGACCCCTGCGACGACCACCTGCAGGAGCATCAGCCACCAGTCGTTGCCACCAAGCTGACCGAAGTCGGCCCCGGTCGCCAAAGCGAGCGGAAAGAGCAACACGACCGAAACGGCGGTTGCGACGGTGAGAAACGCGTACGGGTGGACACCTGCGTCACGCACGCGCTTCGTGCCGACGGCGTAGGTGGTCCAGAAGATGAGGTTGCCGACGGCGTACAGATCGCCTTCGACGGTGTTGCCCCCGCCGCTCGCCTTGCCGAACACGACGAGCGACACCCCGGCCACCGCGACGAGACACCACACCACGCGTTGCCTCGAGATCTTCTCTTTCAGGACGAACGGCGCAACCGCGAGCAACGCGACCGGGTTGAGCGAAACGATCAGGGTTGCGGTGGCGATCGACGTTTTCTGGAACGATGCGAATGCGCAGAGAAGCGACGCCGTGTAGAAGAACGACGGCACGAGCGACGCCCGCCAGACGGTTCGCGTCAGTCGCCCACCCGACGCGTAGGTGATGGCCGCCATGATCGGCAAACCGATGAGCATGCGCACGGGCGTGAAGGCCATGAATGGAGCAGAAATTCCGCGCACGAGAACGGGCCCCCACCCCCAGCAAACGACACCGAGGAAGACGGCCCAGATGGCAAGGCTGTGTGTCGGCTCGGCCTCGGTCGTGTCGGCCTGCACGTTCATTCGGCCATCACCCCCTCGTCGACGGGGCCGATCGACTTGGTCCTGGTTGCGACCACCGCCGCCAGAGCGCCGATCATGACCACTGCCCCGACGACCTGGATCGACCGCATGGATTGCTCGTAGATGATCCAGGCGCCGGCCATCGACAACGCAGGGCTCAAGAGGTTGAGCAGCGACACGAGAGTGATGTCGAGATAGCGGGCACTCCAGGTGATCGTCGTGTGTCCGAGAAGTCCCGCAACGGCGATCTGGGCGAACACGAGCACCATGTCGTGCCCGCCCAGTTCACCGAAGTCGGGGCGCACGACGAGAACCCAGGGAACGGTGGCGAAGGCTGCGATGGTGAACACGCCGGCCAGAAACGACCCGACATGCACGCCGTTGTCGCGGGCGCGCTTGGCGAAGATGAAATAGGTCGACCAGATGAGAAGGTTTGCGACGGCGAAAAGGTCGCCGCTCAGTCCTGCATCACCGCCCGGCGCCGCGCCGACCACGACCATGAAGATTCCGCCGACTGCCACGACGGCAAGACACACCCGCAACGTGGTCGGACGCTCGCCGAAAAGGCGCGGTGCCACGAGCAACATGAGGACCGGCTGCAGATTGGAGATGAGGGTTGCGTTGGCGATCGACGTGTGCTGGAACGAGGCAAATCCCGTGGCCATCGACCCGAGGAACAAGATGCCGGGCACCAGACTGCGTCGGTAGAGATCGAGGCTCAACTTCCCGCCACCGATGATCGCGGCCAGCGACATGACCGGAATCGACAGCCACAATCTCACCGAGGTGAACGCCGTGACTTCGGCGGAGATCCCCCGGACCATCAATGGACCGGAACTCCACGCAATGACGCCTGTGAGGCACGCGACGACAGCCCAGTCGTGGGTGCGACCGTGGGAATCGGTCACTTTTTGTCGCCGCGCATGTCGATGCGCAGCACGAGCACACCGTCTTCGACGGAGGCGGTGGCGTCGCCAAGAATTGCGAAGTCCTGGAAATCAACCTGGGCTTGCTGGAGAAACAACTGCCGTTCTTCGCCCGCGACCGGAGGCAACGGACGACGTCGCACTGCTGCCGCACGCTCGCGGAACCGTTCGATCATTTCGTCGGGATTGAATGCAGCCACGGGGAAAAATTAGTTCGCTTCGGCCACGGCCGACGACTTCGCGGACGACTCACGAGCCTCGCGCTCGGCCATCTGCAGCAGGAATTGCCGGTCGACGCCCGAGCTCTTGCGGTAGGCGCGCTCGCTCATCACCTCGAGGCGGGCCAGCGCCGGGGGTTCCGGACGCGAGGTCTTCCAGAACCAGACAGTGAGCCCGAAAAGTGCGACGCCCCCGATGATCAGGAGCACCGAGATGATGGTGACGATCCCAACCTCTGCGAGCACCGTCACACCTTACCGAGAAGCGACGTGACGGCCCTGCCAACCTGGTCGAGTTCGATCAAGAACGAATCGTGACCGTGCGGCGAGTCGATCTCGACGTAGTCGGCATGACCGCCGGCTTCGACAACGAGTCGGGCGATCTCGCGCTGCTGGTAGCTCGGGTACAGGATGTCGCTCCAGATACCCACCGACAGCACGGGCACGGTGATGCGTTGCACGGCCGCAACGACTCCACCGCGTCCGCGACCGATGTCGTGGAGGTCCATCGCCTTGCCGATGACGAGATAGCTGTTGGTGTCGAATCGACGCACCAGCTTGTCGCCGTGGTGGTCGAGGTACCGCTCGACTTCGAAGCGATCCCACATCTCGATGCCGCTCTTGTCGGCGTTTCCGTCGGCGAGTTCGCGCCCGAACTTCTCGGAGAATACGTTGTCGCTGCGGAACGTGACCTGGGCGACCATGCGCGCGATGGCAAGGCCCTCCCACGGACCGTCACCGGGAGCCGCGTCGTAGTAGTCACCACCGCGCCAGCGAGGATCGAGACGAATTGCGCGACGACCGATGGCACCCCATGCAATCTGCTGGGCGCTTGCCTGCAGGCACGTGGCGATCGGAATGATCGACCGCACGCGGTCGGGGAACATGACGGCCCATTCGAGTACCTGCATGCCGCCCATCGACCCACCGATGACGCTGTGCCACGTGCGCACACCGAGATGGTCGGCAAGACGGGCCTGGGCTCTGACGATGTCGCGAATGGTGATGACGGGAAACCGCGAGCCGTAGGGCTTCCCGTCGGCGGGATGCGCCGAGGCCGGTCCCGTACTGCCCTGACAGCCGCCAAGGACATTCGCGCAGACGACGAAGAACTGGTTCGTGTCGATGGCGAGACCCGGACCGATGAGACCCTCCCACCAACCCGGGGTGGGGTGTCCGTCGTCGGCAGGGCCGGCGGCGTGCGAGTCACCGGTCCAGGCGTGGCAGAGAAGAATCGCGTTCGACGCATCGGCGGCCAGCGTGCCCCATGTTTCGTATGCCACCGTCACGTCGGTGAGCGTCGAACCCACGTCGAGAGCCACGGCACGTTCGGTCGGCAACGAAAAGAAACGGCGCGTACCGACGGGATCGCCAAGATGCCACGCGCCGGTGGCCGGATAATCGCGATGCTGCGTTGACACCCTGTCTCCTCTCGTCTGCTCGGCTTGCTTCGCCTTCAGTACGAGGGACCGGGCCCGTTGCGGTTTCCCGCCACATCCCCAACCGTTGCCGGTTGAGCTGGCACCGTGGACCAACCCCGGTTGCCGGACCGGTTTCCCGGTCACTCGTGATGCTGAAGTGACGTCATGTTATCCGCGTCATGGCGACACGTCACGGAACTTTTTGAATCGCGAACGAAGCCGTTATCTTGCGCCCGATGGCCGAGAACTACCTCACGCCCCGGGCCGAAATGCGCCCGACCCCCGGCGCAGGTTTCGGCTCTTTTGCGGTTGCGCCGATCCCCGCGGGCACCATCGTCGCCTGCTTCGGCGGCACGCCGCTCGACCGCGCCGCCTTCGACCGCCACGATGCCGACCGCCGGTCGCGCTCGATCCAGATCGACGACGACACGTTTCTCCTCGGGCCCGAGATTCGCGAGCCCGGGGATGCGATCAACCATTCCTGCGAGCCGAACTGCGGCATGGGTGGCGCGGCCCAGGTCGTTGCGATGCGCGACATCGCCATCGGCGAGACACTGACCTTCGACTATGCGATGGCCGACGGCAGTGATTACGACGAGTTCGATTGCGCCTGCGAATCACCGTCGTGCAGGGGCCGCGTCACCGGATCCGACTGGCAGCGCACGGACCTTCAGCAACGCCACGCGGGCTACTTCTCCCCCTATCTCGTGCGCCGCATGCGGGCTGCCGGTGCATCGAGGAAGCTCACGAAACGTGATGTCGAGATACTCATGAACACCCTCGACGACGACCCCATCGCGTCCCTCACGACCGCATTGCGCGTCGTTCTCGGACGACCGCACTCGACCTTCGAAACCCTCGTCAGTCTTTCCCCGATCGACGCCGCCTGGCGCAGTGGCGTGATCGCCGGACATGCGGCCGCACTCGATCGTTTGGCATCGCATCTGAACGAGTGCCGCGGGTTCTGACGACCAACCCGGTCAGCCGAGCAACGGCTGAGCGAACCGGAGCCGCTGATCGAACCCGACTTCACCGGGGAGAAAGCCGTTGCGGTCGGGCCACAACAACTGCACAACGTCGAAAGACGACCGCTTGTGCCACATCGCCGCACTACCGAAGAGCCCACCCCACGTCGTGGTGTCCACCGCATCGAATCGGGCCCGCTGCTCGCCGTCGAAGAGACCAACGACTTCGGCACCGATCTCGATCGACTGACCCGACCCGCACACGTCGGCCAGCAGGTCGAACAGCCCACGGCATGCGACGGGCGTGAGTCCGAGAATCACGACTTCGGGCATGTTGAAACGGGCGGGAAAGTTCACGGTGTACGAATACGTGGGAAGCGGAACGCCGTCGCTCGTCGTCATACCGCCGGGCGGCACCGACTCGATCGCCCAACCATTCGTTTCGACCATCCACGTGATCTTTTCGGCGTGAGGAATGTGGAAGTCGGGTAGTTCCGCGCTCATGAAGTCAATCTTTCACAACAGGTCGATTGCGCCGAGGTCGAGCGCGTGTTGTGCGGCACGTGTCGCCATGGCGGCGAACATTGCTTCTCCGCGTTCAGTTGGCGTCACCACCATCGACGCCACCACCGCCATCACCAAACCGGCAAAACTGGCATGCGCGTAGTCGCGCCACGTACGTGCGCGGTCACACTCGATGCCGTAGCGGCCCAGCGCGCCGATGTAGTCGTCGACCAGACCGCGCTCGATCGATCTACGTACCTCGGGCGTGACGGCCGCACCGAGGAAGTACGAGACGTCGACGATGCCGGGACCATGGTTGGGTGTCTGCCAGTCGACAACTGCGATGTCCGGCCCACCCTCGGGCGTACCGAACATCAGGTTGTCGAGGCGATAGTCGCCGTGGCCGAGCGTGAGAACCGAACCCCGTCCGTCGATCCAGTCGGCCACGTGGGCCCCGAACGACCGCGCAAGACCCACCTGCGCACCGGTCATGTACGTCTCGTAAGTGGCGAGGAACGGCACCAGCAAATGCTGGAACGCAGCCTGCAGCATCTCTCCATCGGCTCGCGCGGTGCGACGCTGCAGCCAGTCGACCTCGTACAGGGTCGGATCATCCCACCGGGGACCGTGCAGCGCCGCAAGCTCGACAACCGCGCGGTGAGCTTCGGTCTCGGAACAACCGGAAATCTGGTTTCCGGGAATGGCCGGGCCAAGGTCCTCGAGAACGAGAACGAAGTCGTGTGTGTCGTCGTTGAAGTCGACGAAGTGACAGTGCGGCCGACGCACGTCGACGGTTGCGGCGAGATGCATGTAGAACTTCGCCTCGCGTTCGTAGGTTCGGTGGGCGACCCCTGCCGCCCGACTCGCCTCTCCCGGGGACGGAAGCTTGACGACGACAGATGACGGCACGTCACTGCTCGAGGACGTGAGCGGCACCCTGTAGTTGGCTCCGACCATTCCTTCGCCGATGCGTTGGGGTTCGCCCGCCGACACGCCCCGACCAAAGACCGATTCCCAAAAGGCCGGCGTCAACGACGAGAGGTCCCGCACCGCCACAAACTAGCGTCGGGCTCGGTAACGATGAGCCGGCTCCCCCTACTCCTGCGCCCTCGGATGGTTGCACTGCATCTCCTCGCCGTGGTTCTCGTGGTCGTCATGGCCAATCTGTCGATGTGGCAGTTCAATCGCCTGAACGAACGCAAGGACTTCAACGCATCGGTCCGTGACCGGGCTTCGATGCAGCCGGTTCCGATCGCGGACCTGTTGTCCACCAGCCCCGAAGACGGCGAATGGCGGCCCGTCGTCGCAACAGGGATGTTTCGCGCAGAAGACGAGGTCATCGTTCTCAATCGCAGCCAGGACAACATGGCCGGAGTCGACGCACTCACCCCGTTCGACTTCACCGTCGATGGCAAGAGCTACGTCGTGTTGGTCGATCGAGGCTTTGTTCCGTTGACGGCCGAGATTCCGGCGCCACCATCCGGCGAGGTCGAGTTTCTCGGTCGCGTGCGCAAGTCGCAGGAGCGACGCCTCGGCGGACTCACCGACCCGTCAACCGGCGTTCTGCGCGAGATACAACGCGTCAACGTCGACCGGCTCGCCGACCAGGTGGCGACGTCGCCCGACCAGACGGTCTTGCCCTTCTACGTCGACTTTCTCGAGTCACCATCGGTGACGGGAAACCTGCCCGCTCGCGTGGCCAACCCCGACCTCAGCGAAGGCCCGCATCTTTCCTACGCCATCCAGTGGATCATCTTTGCAATCTGCGCCGTCGTTGCCTGGTTCATTCTCGTGCGGCGCGCGCTTCGATCTCGGCCATCCGCCTGAACTGCTCGATGACATTCGGCGTCGCGTAGCCCGGGTCGACGCTGCGGTAGACGGTGTCGACGTTGACCGCAATACGACCGAACTCACGCAGGTCGCGTGTGGCATCGGTTCCCTGCATCGCGCGCACGATCTGCCAGGCTGCGTCGAAAGCGTCGACACCACCTGCGTGACATTCCCGCGCGGAAACCAACACCGTCGTCAGATAGTCGCGCACCTCGACGACGCCCGCCTTGTCGGTGACGGGACCATGCCCGGGCACCACGACTTCCACGTCCATGCCCAACATCAAGTCGCACGCCGCAATCCAGTTCTCGAGCGGACCCGCCCAGACGATCGGTGCCCCGCCGATGAAGAGGATGTCGCCCGTGTAGACCGTTCGCGCGTCGGGTACGACGACGATCGTGTCGCCATCGGTGTGCGCCGGACCGACCTCGATGAGCTCGACCGCCCGTCCGCCGACTTCGATCTCGAGCCGGCCTTCGAAGGTCCGCGTCGGTGGAGTCGGCTCGATTCCGTCGAATCGGAAATCGCCGAAGAACGACCGAAACAGTTCGCCGACGTCGCCGGGAGCGGCGTTCAACTGCGCCATCATCGACGGCGGAACGTGAGCCATTTCGGCGGCGGCGGCCCGCGAGGCGATGATTTCGCGATCGGCGACCAGTTGGTTTCCGTAGCAGTGGTCGCCATTCGCGTGGGTGTTCACCACCGTGCCGATGGGAGCAGTGACGGTCGTGTCGGCCATCGCGGTCAACATCGCAGCGGTCAGGTCGAGGTCGAAAAGCGTGTCGACCAGCAGCGACGCACCATCACCGACGATCAATCCCGCGTTGCTGTAACCCCATCCACCGTCAGGCTGCAGATAGGCGTGGCAGCCGTCGGATATTTCGTGCAAACCGAGCGAGAACGGAATCCGCGACGAGGCCATGCCGACAATTTTGACACGGACTCAACGCAGGCGTTCCGCGATCCCGTGCGCGATGCGTCCGGCAACGGCCATCACGGGAACCTGGGTGGCCGCACGTGGGATGTCGGGAAAGACAGAAGCATCCGCCACCCAAAGCCCGTCGACACCGAACACCGCCCCGGTCGCATCGACAACGGCTTCGGCGTCGCTGTCGAGGCCCATCCGACACGTGCCGACGGCGTGCGAGTACGCACCAGGCAGTCGACGCACGTAGGAGATGATGGTCTCGTCGTCGTGTGCGAGTAGTGTCGAGAGTGGAGTTCCCTTTGCGTCGATCGACACCGTCTCGACGACGTTCGTGAACTCACGACTCGCACACACGTCGGCGGCCAGACGCAAGGCCGCGAGCATACGTGTCGCGTCGTCATGTGTTTCCAGGGTTCCCAGCACGACTTCGGCGGTGCCGTCGACCTCGGTGACGTGGCCAACGGACGACACCTTGGTAACGGCAACGACCAACTGGTTCGGGTCGACGGGCAACAGGTTGATGTCGGCGTCATCGGTGGATGACGCCACGACGAGGCCGGCGACCTCGAGGTTCGAAGCCGTGAATGCAAACCCGTCGCGCAAACCAAGCCACAGCGAAATCGCCGGGTGATCCTTCAGATTGCGACCGATACCCGCTCGCGAGATTCCGCTGCGCCGCAGCAGGATCGGACTCCACACAGTTCCCGCCGCCAGCACGACGCCATCGACCGTGAACGCGTCGGCACCCACGACGACGCCCGTGGCTCGATCAGCTTCGATCACGATCTCTGCGACCGCGGCGCCGGCGTGCACGATCATTCGCCCCGAGTCCTCGAGAACCCGTGGTGTCACAAACAATCCGAAGGCATCGGCCCGACGACCACCGACGAGGGACAACGCGACGGCGCCGGCTCCGTCGAGGGTTTCGGCCTGATGGCGACATTCGCTGGCTCCGAGTTCACGAGCCGCGGCGAGAACCGCCGACGTCACCGGACCGATTTCGGAGGCGACCGGAACATGAGAAGGCAAGCCGAGGCGTTCGATCTCGGCGCTCACCGACCGCCAGTTCCACCCCGTCAAACCGTGTGTCGCGGACCACGAATTCCAGTCGTCGCGGTGTCCCCACATCTGAACCAGCGCGTTGATGGCGGTCGTGCCACCAAGGGCGCGACCCCGCACGTAGGGATAACGGAATCCACCCGTGTACGTGGAGGCAAAGACGTTCGGATCGAGAAGATCGGGTCTCGACAATCCTTCGCCGAGACGACTCGAGTCGTTCGTCGCGGAGGATTCGGCCGCCTCGAAGAGATGAACCTCGTAGCCCGCATCGAAGAGACGCGCCGCTGCGACGCATCCCCCGGCGCCGGCGCCAACGACCGCGATGCGACGAATCAGGACCGCGAATCCGATCCCTCGTTGTTGGCCGCTGTTTCGGCGTGGCGACGAGCCGCGTCGGCGTAGTGGAACGGCGTAGGCAGGCCGTGCAGCGTCGCACCACCATCGACGCACAGAGTCTGGCCGGTGACGAATGCGCCTTCGTCGCTGCAAAAATAGAACGCCGCCTTCGCAATGTCGTCGGACGAGCCCATGCGTCGCAGCGGCGTGAGTTCCTGCAACGCCTGAATGGCGGCCCCGACCTTGAAAATCCGGGCCGTCATCGGGGTTTCGATGAGGCCCGAGGCGACGCAGTTGAAGCGGACGTTGCGCGGACCGTATTCGACGGCCGCAATCTTCGTGGCGTACTCGATACCCGCCTTCGAACTTCCGTAGGCAGCAAGACCGATGGCCGGGCTGTGTGCCGTCTGCGACGAGATGGAGAGAAACGATCCGCCTCCGCTGGCCGCCATCGAGTTGCCGAAATGACGCATGCAGTAGATGGCCCCCGTGAACTGCACCGCCTGCATCGCAGTCAGCTTCTCGGGTGTCAACTCCGCAATAGGTGTGCTCTGTTCGTAGCCGGCACAATTGACAGCGATGTCGATGCGACCGAAATCTGCCTCTACGTTCGCAACGAGTGACGTGACATCGTCGTCGATCGTGATGTCGCACTTGTAACCCTTGCCACCGACCGCACCAGCTGCGGCTTGCACCTGGTCGACACGTCGCGCGGCGATCGCGATTCGGGCACCCTCCGCGGCGAACCGTTTGACGATCGCCTCGCCGAACCCGCTGTGGCCGCCGATTACGACCGCAATCTTGTCCTTCAATCGGTCGTTCGACTGACCCATCTTCTCCCCCTGGTCGGTATGGGAAGATTCTCCGCTAGTTGGTGTTCTTTGGCAAGCCCGCCAGGTGTGCAGCGTCGTTGTAGCGCACGATCTGCCAGCGACCGGGCTTCACGTGTACCACCTCGGTGATCGAGGTGTTCAGCGTGTGAACCTCGAATTCGCCCACGGGAGCACTGCGCAGGGCATGGCGCAGGACGGTGTCGATGACTCCGGCGTGGCAGGCAACCACGATGGTTCCTCCCGACCATGTGTCGACGGTGCGACGCAGCGCACCCCCGACACGGAACTGAAAGGCCGCAACGGTTTCCCCACCCGGGTAGGTCTCGTCGTACGGGTCGATCGACCAGTCGCGGTGGCCGAACTTGTCGACGAACTCGGCGTAGGTCATACCGTCGCACACCTCGCCCGGGTCGTGCTCGCCCCAGTCGGCATCGATGACGAGGTCGGGGTGACCGAGCGACGGCGCAATCAGATTGGCCGTCTCGATGGCCCGCTTGTAGTTGCTGGCCACGAATGCCGTCGGCGCGTCGAGGCGTTCCGACAGCCACCTCGCGTTCAGCGCCTCTGCCTGCTTGCGACCAAGTTCGGACAGACCACTGCACTTGCGCGGACCGCCGATCATCTTGTCGACCGCCACCTGGGATTCACCGTGGCGCACCAGGATGATGCGGGTCCCCGTCACGCGAGCTTCTCCACGAAGGCCTCGAGCTGGCGCAGGTTACGGCATTCGTAGACGCCGTCGGTGTGCGAACCGTACTCACCGACGATCGAGTCACCTGTGTTCCAGTACGACCGTGGTTCGGGGTTCAGCCAGTACACGTGCCGTGCGCGATGCTTCATCTCACGCACGACCCAACTCTGCGCGGCATGGTAGTTGTTGCGGGCATCACCCAACAGGAGCACGGTGGTCTTCGGGCCCACGTCCTTGCCGTACCGCTCCCAGAACACCTCGAACGCATGGCCGTAGTCGCTGTGGCCATCGACCCACACAACGTCGGCTTCGGTGTTGACGCGATGGATGGCTTCGGTGATGTCCTCGGTCGCCTTGAAGTAGTCGGTGACTTCGTCGAGACCATCGATGAAGACGAACGAGCGGACCTTCGAGAACTGGCCCTGAATGGCATAGACCAGCATCAGCGTGAACCGCGCGAATGCGGCGACGCTGCCGGAGATGTCTGCGACGACCATCAATTCGGGCTTGGCGGGACGCGGGTACTTGAACTTGGGCTCGGCGGGAACTCCGCCGTAGTTCAGCGAGTGACGAACGGTGTTGCGGAAGTCGAGGGGTCCCTTGCGGCCGTGGCGGCGTTTGCGGGCGAGGCGCGCTGCAAGTTTGCGAGTCAGCGGATACAGCGCCTTCTTCAGGTTCTGCATCTCGTCGCGGCTGGCGTGCATGAACTCGACATCCTCGGGCAATGGCTTGCGCAAGGTCTTCGCCATCGCTTCCGCACCGCGGTCGGCGACGAGGCGACGCCGGATCTCTGCTTCGATTTCTTGTTTGAACTGCTCGATTCGGTGGTGCATCTCGTCGTTCTCGAGGCGGCGCTCGAGATCGGTCTGGGGCATCTGACCATCGTCGGCCTTCGCCTGGTCGATCTTGCTCATCATGTTGTCGAGATCGAGGTTCCGCAGCGTGCGGTAGAGGTAGTAAGTCCCGCCGACCGGCCGACCGGGCTCCATTCCGGCGAAGCGCTGCACGGCCTGCTTGGCGAGCGCGCGCATCATGGCCTGGTCGCCGTCCATCAACGCACGCATGAGGAGGCTCATGAGTTCTTCCTGGGTGAGGGAGTCCATCGCCCCCGCGCCGCCCTTGCCCTCGCCCTGGCGCATCTGGTCCTGCATCTCACGCCAGAAGTCGCCTGCGTCTTCGTCGTCTTTCAGCGCGTATTCGGGACCACGCAAACTGAAGTAGACCTCGAAAACGGTCTCAAACGCGCGCCAGTGGGCGGCGTTCTTAACCAAGGTCGCGCCGAGCGCCCACTTGAAGGCCTCGCGATCCTCGAGGGGAATCTGCTTGATCGCCTCCATGGCGTCGAGATTCTCCGTGAGACTGACCGGAAGACCGGCGTTGCGCAGTTCGGCGACGAAGCCGGACATCAAGTCGAGCATCAATGGGCTCCGGTTACTTGTCGGACGACAGTTCCTTCGCCGCCTTGGCGATGTCGGTCTGGTACTTCAGCAGGATGTGGAGGGTTTCCTTGGCCTGCTCGGCGTCGATGTGCTCGATTCCGAGCAACATGAGTGTGCGCGCCCAGTCGATGGTCTCGCTGACAGACGGCGCCTTCTTCAGGTCGAGCTGGCGGATGCTGCGCACGATGCGGGCGATCTGGTCGGCAAGGTGCTCGGTGATGCCCTCGACCTTGGCGAGGACGATTTCCTTCTCGCGGTCCATGTCGGGGTAGTCGACGTGAAGGTAGAGACACCGACGCTTCAACGCCTCGGACAACTCGCGGGTGTTGTTCGACGTGAGGAACACGAGCGGAATCTGCTTGGCAGTGATGGTTCCCAACTCGGGAATCGACACCTGGTACTCGGAGAGGATTTCGAGGAGGAGCGCCTCGGTTTCCACTTCGACACGGTCGACTTCGTCGATCAACAACACCACCGGGTCGTCGGCACGGATGGCCTCGAGGAGCGGGCGCGTGAGGAGGAATTCCTCGCTGAAGATGTCGTCGTGAACTTCCGACCACGAGTCGCTGTTCTTGTCGGCCTGGATGCGCAGCAGCTGCTTCTTGTAGTTCCACTCGTAGAGGGCTTTCGACTCGTCGAGACCCTCGTAGCACTGGAGGCGAATCAAACGGGCGCCGGTGAGGTCGGCAATGCTCTTTGCCAGCTGTGTCTTGCCCGTGCCGGCGGGACCTTCGACGAGAACCGGCTTCCCGAGGCGGTCGGCGAGGAACGCGACACTGGCGATTCCGTCGTCTGCGAGATAGTTGACTTTCTTCAGGCCATCGCGCACAGCCTGCACTGAATCGAAGCGGTTCCCCATGCCCGCACCCTACCTTTCAGTACGCTGAGGTGACCAATGGACGGGCCGCAAGATCTTCTGCGCACCAACGTCGCCGTTGCCGCCGGAACCGCAGTGTCCCGCGTCACTGGCCTCGTCCGGATCATCGTCTTTGGCATCATCATCGGCCAGACCGCCGTTGCCGACGCCTACGACGGCGCCAACAACTCCCCCAACTCGCTCTACGAGCTCCTCATCGGTGGAGTGTTTTCGGCGGCGCTGGTGCCGGTATTCACGCGCCTGTTTCTCGACGATGACGACGAAGCCGAACGCGCGGTCGTCTCGACCGCGCTCGTCACGCTTGCCGCCCTCACTGCGGTTGCCGTCGCGTGCGCCCCGTTGATCTTCAGGTTGTTCTCGTTGAATCCCGCCGACTCCGTCGATTCGGCGCAGTACCGCGACATCGGAACGATGCTCGCTCGGGTATTTCTCGTTCAGATCTTTTTCTACGGGCTCACCGCGCTCGCGTCGGCCGCCCTGAATGCCCGCCGTCGATTCGTTGCCGCCGCATGGGCGCCCGTTGCGTCGAATGTCGTGATCGTTTCACTTCTCGTACTCATCCCCCTGTCGATCGACGGTGAACCCTCACTCGACACGATCGCCGACAACTCCACCGTGCGATGGCTCCTTGGATCCGGGGCAACCGTGGGCATCGGAATCAGCGCCGCAATCGTCGTGCTCGTCGCCCGTCGCGCAGGCCTTTCATTCGGACTGCGACCCGACTTTCGCCATCCCGCCGTGCGACGCCTCGCGCGATTGTCGTTGTGGACCTTTGGGTACGTCCTCACCAACCAGGTGGCGCTCGTCGTTGTACGCAACCTCGCCGAACCGGGCAGCGGCGACCCCGACGCGTACACGAAAGCCTTCACGTTCTTCCAGCTGCCGCACGCCCTGCTCGCGGTCTCCATCGCGACGACGTTCGCCCCGGAACTTGCTCGAGCCGCCGCCGCGGCCGACCGTGGAGCATTCGTCGGTCGGCTTTCCCTCGGCGTTCGCCTCATCGCGCTTCTGACGCTTCCTTTTGCAGCGCTCTTCTTCGTCACCGCGCGACCAATGGTCGGCGCCCTCCTCGAACACGGCAACTTCACCGCTGGTGCCGCGCTGAACACTTCGCGGGCTCTCATGGGTTTTGCGGTCGGACTCGTCGGATTTTCGGTTTACCTGTTCGTACTGCGCGGCTTCTACGCCCACGAAGACACCCGTACCCCGTTCGTCATCAACTGTTTCGAAAATGCACTGAACATCGTGCTCGCCGTCGTCCTGGTTGGTCGCCATGGCGTTCTCGGTCTCGGCCTTGCGTTCGGTATCGCCTACGTGGTCAGCGCTGTCGTGGCTCTCGTCGTCGTCGAGCGTCGTTACCCGGAGTTCGCGTCCCTCGCACTGCTTCGTTCGCTCGCCCCGATGCTGGTCTCCGCAATCTGCGCGGGTGCGACCTCGTGGGCCGTCGGGCGCGCCATCGGCTCGACATCGGGAACGGGTGCCCTGGCGCGAACCGCGGCGAGCTTCGCAACGGGCGGCGCCACCTACATGTTGCTGCTCAAGGCGTTGCGAGTTCCCGAGACGGCGCGTGTTGTCGAGCGCCTGCGTGGGTTCAACGCAACGCGCTGAGCACCACCATCTCGTCACGGTGAATGACGAGCGACGAAACGCCGTCGCCAAGGTCGGCTGCGCGCTTGCCGCGAATGACCGCCAAATCGGTGCTCGCCATCGCCACGGCGCCACGGGCCACCAATTGCCCCGCCGGGTCGACGACGTCGACAACGTCGCCGGCAGCGAACGATCCCTCGATGCCCGAGACACCCGGCGAGAGGAGCGACGTGCCGCGCGACTCGATCGCACCGACCGCACCCGCGTCGATGACGACCTTCGCCTCGGTTTGGGCCGCGAAGGCGATCCACAAGCGCCGGGCCGACAACTGGCGGTCACGTCCGAGAAACGTGGTGCCCACGGCAACGGCCGGATCGACCGCGTCGACAAGAACGTGCTCACGCGATGCACGGGCGATGACGGTACGAATGCCCGACCATGACGCGATGCGCGCAGCCGACAGCTTCGACGCCATTCCCCCGCTACCCCGTGCAGTACCGGCGCTTCCCGCGGCGACACTGAGCAGATCGTCGTCGGGCGCCACCGCCGAAACGAGCGTGGCATCGGGATTCGAACGCGGGTCCTTGGTGTACAGACCCTCTTGGTCGGTGAGCAACACCAGAACGTCGGCCGCGACACTGTGCGCAACCAGGGCGGCAATGCGGTCGTTGTCACCGAACCGAATCTCGTCGTTGGCAATCGCGTCGTTCTCGTTGATGATGGGCACAACCCCGAGCTCGAGCAGTCGCAACATCGTCTGACGGGCGTGGAGATACTGCTGCCGATCACCGAAGTCGTGCGGAACGAGCAACACCTGTGCGGTGACGAGACCGTGCGGTGCGAACACGGCGTTGTAACGCTCCATCAGTCGGCTCTGGCCGATCGCGGCAAGCGCCTGCAACGTGCCGACGTCGCCGGGACGTCGTTCCATACCCGTGGCCGCAACGCCCGCTGCGACGGCTCCGCTGGTGACGAGAAGAACCTCGTGCCCTGCGCGGCGCAGCGTGGCAATCTGCGACGCGAGCGCCGTGAACATCGCGTCGTTCAGCGTGCCGTCGGGATGCGTCACCGAGCTGGTTCCGACCTTTGCAACGACGCGCACGTCAGACCTCCGCCGTGTATTCGAACGAGAAGTCCCCGATCCAGACGACATCGCCGTCCTGGGCACCGGCGCGCGACAACAAACGACCGACTCCCATCTTCTTCAGACGTTCGTCGATGTAGTTGAGCGCCTCGGGCGACGAGATGTCGTTCAATGCAACCGACCGCGTGGCGTTTCGGCCGTGGATACGGAACTCGTTGTCGCCGACACGCTCGACGTACGTGCCCTCGGGTGCGGGGCGAAGAATGACCGTCGCTTCGCGCGGGGGAATTGCATGACGCGCCTCGGCCACGATCTGGGCGAGCCTGCCGACGACCGCACGCACACCCTGGCGAGTCACCGCCGACATGGTGAGGCCCGTCCAGTTTGCAACGACGGCCGGGGCGGCAATGTCGATCTTGCTTCCCACGGTGATGCGGGGACGCGTGACGAGGGCGGGGTCATAGGCCTCGAGTTCGCGCAGGAGAACCGCTTCTTGCTCGTCGGGCGACATGCCGTCCATCGGAGCAAGGTCGACCAAGATGCACAGCGCTCGCGCACGTTCGATGTGCCGCAGGAATTGGTGCCCGAGACCGCGTCCCTCGCTGGCCCCTTCGATGATGCCAGGAATGTCGGCAACGACGAACTCGGTCGACTCATCGACGCGCACGACCCCCAGGTGCGGTTCGAGTGTCGTGAACGGGTAGTTCGCAATTTTCGGCTTCGCTGCGGAGATCGAACTGATGAACGTGCTCTTGCCGGCGTTCGGAAAGCCGACCAGAGCAACGTCGGCCATCAGCTTCAATTCGAGCTTCAACCATCGCTCGGCTCCGTATTCCCCCTGTTCGGCGAACTTCGGCGCCCGCCTGCGGTTCGAGAGAAAACGGGCGTTGCCGCGGCCGCCGCGGCCGCCCTCGACGGCCAGCCACTTGTCTCCATGCGCAACGAGGTCGGCCAACACCTCACCGGTGTAGAGATCGCGTACAACGGTTCCCTCGGGAACCCTGACTTCGAGGTCACGACCCGAGCGACCATGGAGGTCCTTACCCATGCCGTTCACGCCGTCGTCAGCCCGGCGGTGCGGGTGGTCGCGGAAGGCCAGGAGCGAAGCAACATTGTGGTCGGCGACGAGCCAGATGTCGCCCCCCTTGCCGCCATCGCCGCCGTTGGGTCCACCGAACGCGACGGGGCCTTCGCGGCGGAAACTGACGCAGCCTGCTCCGCCGTCGCCGGCGCGAACGTTCAATTGGCTCTCGTCGACGAAGGCACTCATGGCGTGAATCAGGCTAATGGCGCACACCTGTCACCTATCGTCTCTTTTGTGAGCGGTTCAATTCCCCCTTCCGACTCAACAAGCCGCGCCGCTGTGTGGGCATCCACCATGGCGGGCCACGCACTCTCCCATTCGCCGTCCACCGTGCGTTTCGCGCACTCCGACTCGCACGCATCCACCGGCGCTCATCGACTCGTCTCACGCGACGAACGCGAAGATCACGAAAACAGCCTTCTCGCGCCGAACGCCACGCGGTCGATCGGTGCGGGGACACGCAGCCGACCCGAAGAACCCGACCCGTTCCGCACATGTTTCGAACGTGATCGAGATCGCATCCTCCATGCGGCGGCCTTTCGTCGGCTCGCCGGCAAGACACAGGTCTTCGTCTTTCCCGACGACCATCAACGAACGCGTCTCACCCACGCACTCGAAGTTGCCCAGGTCGCAACGGCAATCGCCCGGGCGCTTGGGCTCAACGTCGCGCTCACCGAAGCAATCGCACTTGGTCACGACTGCGGCCACGGCCCGGGCGGTCACGCCAGCGAAGACGCGCTCAGCCCCTTCATCGACGGCGGGTACGACCACGCCCAGTGGGGAGCCGATGTCACGCTCACCTCTCTCAACCTCTGCCGCGAGACCCTCGACGGCATCCGCAACCATTCGTGGTCACGGCCCGCACCGATGACACCCGAAGGCGAGGTCGTGTCGTGGGCCGACCGCATCGCCTACGTCTGTCACGACTTCGAAGACGCAGTCGACGCCCGGGTCGTCCACGCAAACGATCTCCCGACAATCGTTCGCGACCGTTGCGGAACCTCGCGCGCCGGGCAGATCTCCGCATTCATCGTCGGCATGCTCGAGGCCACGCGCCAAACAGGCCGCGTCGCCATGTCCCTCGACATGGCCGAAGCGCTCGGCGCCTTCCGCCAGTTCAACTACGAAGCCGTGTATCTGCGACCCGAATCACAGGCCCAGGCAGCGTCGGTCATCCGCGTCCTCCAGGCACTGGTCGAGCACTACGCGGCACATCCCTCTGCCTGCCCGGCCACGCGCAGCGTGCAGGCGAACGCGAAGTCACCGGAATTGATGCGGGTCATCGTCGAATACGTCGGCGGAATGACCGACCGATTCGCCTTTCAACAGGCGGCGACTCTCCTCGATTGGAAGGAATCCGACCTGCCGGTCGGCATCGACTTCCGCTGACGTTGGTCAGTTCTCGGAGGGAACGACGTCGACAACCTTGCGGCCGCGGCGCTCGCCGAACTTCACGCTTCCGCCGACGAGGGCGAACAACGTGTCGTCCTTGCCGATGCCGACGTTCTTGCCGGGGTGCACGCGGGTTCCGCGCTGACGCACGAGAATCGCGCCCGCGTTGATTTGGGTGCCGTCGAAGGCCTTGACGCCGAGACGCTGTGCGTTTGAATCGCGGCCGTTACGTGTGGAGCCGCCACCTTTGGTCTTTGACATGGCTCAGCCTTTCGCGATGGAAGTGATTTCGACGACGGAGTACTGCTGACGGTGCCCGTAGCGACGACGCTGGTTGGTGCGACGCTTGTAGGTGAAGCCGTCGATCTTCGGCCCCTTGGCCGTGGCGATGACGCGGCCAACGACCGACGCATTCTTCAATTGGTCGGGCGTGGAGAGGACGTCGTTGCCGTCGACCACGAGAACCGGAGTGAACTTCACTTCGGTGCCGTTGTCGACGCCGAGGAGTTCGACCTTGACGGTCTCGCCCTGGGCGACTTTTTCCTGCTTACCACCGGAGGCGATGACTGCGTACATAGCGAAGTCTGATCCTACAAGGCACCCCTTGCGACCCCAACCCCCCGGAGGTAGCGGATCTAGCCGATGAGACTGTGATCGACCTTGATGCCGCGGCCCTCGCAGTCGGGGCACTGGCCCGCGAAGCTGGTGAGGAGTCCCTCGCCGATGCGCTTGCGGGTCATCTCGACCAGGCCGAGGTCCGAGACTTCGAGCACCTGAGTGCGGGTCTTGTCGCGGGCCAGGGCGGCACGGAAGGAGTCGACCACCTTGCGCCGGTTTTCCTTCACTTCCATGTCGATGAAGTCGATGACGATGATGCCGCCGATGTCGCGCAGACGAAGCTGCAACGCAATCTCTTCGGCGGCCTCGAGATTGTTGTGGAAGACGGTCTCTTCGAGGTTCGACTTGCCGACGTTCTTTCCCGTGTTCACGTCGACGACAGTCAGCGCCTCGGTGTGTTCGATGATCAGCGAACCACCGGACGGCAGCCACACCTTGCGGTCGAGCGCCTTGTGGATCTGCTCGTGCACGTGGTAGTGCTCGAAGATCGGAAGACCCGGCGTACCGTCACCGTCTTCGTCATCGTCGCCTGCGGCCGAATTCGCCGCGTACAGCTCGACGCGATCGGCAAGCTCCGGGTTGAAGTCCCCGACGTAGCTCTTCACGTCTTCGTACAACTGCGGGTCGTCGATGACGACACCACGGTATTCGGCGTTGAACTCTTCGCGGATGACGCGCACGGCGAGACTGGGCTCGCGGTACAACAGTTTTGGCCCGTTCGCTTTTTTCGCTGCCTCTTCGATGCGCGCCCACTCGTCGAGGAGGCGCGCCATGTCGGCGCGTAGTTCGTGTTCGGTCGCGTGTTCCGCCGCGGTGCGGACGATGAGACCGTGTTCGGCCGGTTTCACCCTGTCGAGCACCGAGCGCAGACGGCGACGTTCGTCGTCGGGCAGGCGCTTCGAGATGCCGTAGGTCTTCGAATTCGGAATGAGAACGACGAAGCGACCGGGAAGCGACACTTCCTGCGTGAGGCGGGCCCCCTTGGCACCGATCGGGTTCTTCGTGACCTGACACAAGATGAGCTGACGGGCCTTCAGAATGTCTTCGATGCGACGGTCGGCCGACTTTTCGACGATGTCCTCGGCGTCGTACTGCACGTCGCCGCGGTAGAGCACGGCGTTCTTCGGGGTGGCGATGTCGACGAATGCCGCCTCCATGCCGGGCAGGACGTTCTGCACGCGACCGAGGTAGATGTTGCCGTGGATCTGGGAAATGTCGTCGGCGGGCCGGCTGACGTAGTGCTCGATGAGCTTGCGCCCCTCGAGAACCGCCACCTGTGTGAGACCTTCGCGCACCTGCACGCACATGAGGTAACGACCGACGGGCCGACCGTCGCGAGTGCGCCCGCGACGACGCTCGACGATCTCTGCCTCGATTACGGCCTGGCTTTGGCGCTGGCGACCGCCGCCCTGACCACCCTGCTGGCCCGAACCGCTGCGGCTGCGACCACGGCCACCACGGCGGCGCTTGCCGCCGCCCGACTTCTGCTGCTGACCGGATGCCGCGGCGTCGGAGGCTGCCGGCGCAGGCCGCGCGGGAGCCGGACGCGTGTCGCCGATCTGGGGACGACGGGCGGGTAGCGCCGCGGCAGCCGATGCTTCGACCGACGGGGCCGGACTCGACGGTTCCGTGCCAGCGGGTCGATTCTGGGTGCCCTTGTTGCGGTTGCGTCCACCGCGCGACCCACGGCGCCGTTTCTTGTTCGGCCCGGGGCTGGCGGACTGATTCGCGCCCTCGGAAGGTTGGTTCATGATGTCTCGATCCTGTGCGACCCGAAGTCGCGTGTCTTTCAGGCTATCGGCTCCATCCCGACGACATCGGGATCTCTTTGGGTCGGGGCCCGGGCAGCCGGATCAGCGGAGTCGTCGCATGTGGACGCTTTGGACCAGGCCGACGATGGCGGCAAAAGCCACCATGTGCGACCCGCCGTAGGACACGAACGGGAGGGGCAGGCCCGACACCGGCATGATGCCGAGGGTCATTCCGATGTTCTGGAAGGTCTGCCAGAGGATCATGCTGAAGGCCCCGAGAGCGATGAACTGCCCCAGCCTGGTCCGAGACAAGCGCGCGACACGCCAGATCCGCCACAACAACAGGGCAAAGAGGCCAATGGTCACCCCGGCCCCGATGAGTCCGAACTGTTCGGCGATCGCGGAGAAGATGAAGTCGGTGGACTGCACCGGGATGAACGCCCCGTTCGTCAGCGGGCCGTTGAGAAAGCCCTTGCCGGTGATGCCACCGGTCGCGACGGCGCGCTTGGCGAAGCGAACCTGCAACACGACGTCCTTCAGTGCGGATTCGGTTGAGTTCTGGTTGAGAAAGGCCTCGATGCGGCGGAACTGATAACTGCGCACGACGCCGCTCCACACTGCAACGGCCGCCGACAGCACGGCGAGCGACGTAATCGAGACGATGTATCGCACCTTGCTCCCCGCGACGAGCAGGAGGCCCATGGTGCAGGCGATGAGAACCGTCGCCGACCCGAGGTCGGGCTGGAGAAGAATGAGGCCGACCGACGCACCCACGATGACGAGCGTCGTCACAAAGCGGTGATAGGGCAATTGCTCGCTCTCGTCTTCCGAAAGGTAACCCGCCAGCAACAAGAGCAACGAGAACTTCGTGAACTCCGCGGGCTGCAGGGACACGATGCCGAGGTCGAACGACAACCGCGCACCACCCCGCACGGCCCCGGCAACGAGGACGAGCATCAGTCCAACCAGAGATGCGCCGTAGAAGAACTCTGCTCTCCCCCGCAGCCACTCGTAGTCGAACGCCATGAGCAACACCATCACGAGTGCCGCGGCGATGATGTAGATGATTTGGCGCTGCAAGAGGTAGTACGGGTCGACGCCTCGTGCGAGGAGGCGCGGCCTGGTTGTGGAGTAAACGGCAAACGCCCCGATTGTCGACAGCGCGGCGACCGCAAAGACCAACAGCCAATCGATGTTGCGGCTGGGGTCGGCCATGCTCCTTCGGATGTTGCCCATTCCGAGCGAGGGCTGCTTGCGTCGTACCGCTTCGAGCACCGCCATCAGTCGCGCACCCCTCCACCGAAACCGGAAAGGCAGAGCGGGCTGACCAGGCGTTGCGAACGTGCGACCGCGGTGCTGTTGATGTCGAGCGGGTTGCTGGGGATGACTTCCTGCGGTTCGACGACTCCGGCGAGTGCAGAAAAGATGCACTTGACGACCGGCGCTGCAGCCTGGGAACCGTAACCGGACTTCTCCAGGTAAGCGACGGCGGTATACGGCCGCGTGGGATCGAGGCTGAAGGCGGCGAATGCCGACGAGTCGTTCCACGGAAGATTCTTGAATCCCTGCGCGGTTCCCGTTTTGCCGGCGATCGGCAGCAACTTCTTCGGATAGTTCTTGAAGAGAAACTCGCCGGTTGCCTTGTGGTAAAAGTCCCAATCGACGCCCGGCCCGTTGACGACACGGGTGAGTCCGCGAACGATCGGGTCGTGGACTTCGGGTGGCATCTCGACGGTGCGCACCACTTCGCCACGGGTGCGATCGTCGAGCACGGTTGCCTTCGACAAGTCGGCGAACCCCGCGTCGCCGTCCGGCGTTCCAGACTCGAGAATGCGATTCGCCACGTGCGGCGTGATCACGCGTCCGTTGTTTCCGAGCACGGAATACGAGATGCCAAGTTGCAACGGCGTTGCGGCAAGAAGGCCCTGGCCGATCGCAAACTGAACGTTGTCTCCGACGTAATAAGCGCGACCTTCGTCTTTCGGAATCGCACCCGCTTCGGCCAGTGATTGCTTCAGTTCCTTGCTGGGAAGAGCCCCGCCGTATTCGAAGGGAAGATCGATTCCCGTCGGCGCGCCGAACCCGAACTTGCGAACTTCCTCTTCGAGAACGGGCCGGTACCCGCGTTGGGTGAGAATCTGTTCGCCGATCTTGTAGAAAAATGCGTCGCTCGACACGGCGAGAGCGTCTTCGACCGTTACGGGTCCGTATCGACACGGCGTGTTCGTGGCCGAGCAAAATGCGTTCTTGAACACGCACTTCACGCCCTCTTGACAACGCCCGTTCGGAATCGATTCGAGTTTGTACGTGCCTTCGTCGCGGAACTTGTACTTCAGCGGTTCGGGAATCTGGCCGGAATCGAGTGCAGCAAACGCGGTGAACGGCTTGAAGGTCGAGCCCAAGTTGTACCGGCCACTGACGGCACGGTTGACGATGATCGCCTGGTCGGGATCCTTCGTCTCGGGAAAGAGGCTCTTGAACTTGGTTGACGAGATTCCGGCGTTGAACCAGCGATTGTCGAAATTCGGATAACTCGCCATCGCGACGATTTCCCCGGTGTCGTAGTTCAAGAGGATTGCCGATCCTGCGGGAGCCTTGTAGAAGTTGACTTCCGGATACTGCGGATCCGGATCGCCGTTCTCGAGCTTCACCGTGCCGGCGTCGGCCTGACGGCGCAGACTCAACATCGTTTCCAACGCTTGCTCGACGAACTGTTGGTAGTCGAGGTCGATCGACAACTGGACGTCGTTGCCGGGCACGGGTTCGACCCGCTCGATTTCCCTGATGATCTGGCCAAGGGCATTCACCTCGTAGCGCACGTACCCTGGCTTTCCTCGAAGAACGCTCTCGTAGGTTTGCTCGACCCCGTACTGTCCGACCCGTTCGTTCGGCGAGTACTTCAACGACTTGTAGTACGGCAACTGTCGTTCGAGGATGGCGCCCATGAACCCGACGACGTGCGCCCCGATCGGGGCGTAGGGGTACTCGCGACGCCAACCTTCCTCGATGTCGACGCCGGGGTAGTCCTCGGATCGCTCGCGGAGAAAGAGCGCGGTCTGTTCGGAGATGCCCTCTTTCAACGGCAAGGGCTGCAACGGGTCGTACAGCTTGCTCTGGTAGCGCCGTTCGAGTTCCGTCACCGGGGTTTGCAGGGCGCCCGACAGCCTGAGAAACAACTCGACCCGCTCGGCATCCTTGCGAATGACCGAACGGTCGATGGTGGCGATCAGAACCCGTTCATTGTCGGCAAGGACGCGACCATCGACGTCGAAGATCCGACCCCGCTCGGGCAGCAGTTGGACCGTCCTTGACCGCACTTCGGCGACACGCGTCTCGAGTCCCTCGGCGTCGACGACCTGAAGGAACCACGTTCGGGTGCACACGATGCCGAGCAAAACGATCGCAAGTCCACCGAGCACGCCCAGTCGCTTGCCCGAAGTAGTCGCCGGCATTCCCCTATTCTGCCCAGATCGCCTGGCGAACCGGTTTCACCAGTGCCCACTTGGCAACGCGTGCCGCGGGAACCGCCAACAATGCGTTGAAACCGCAGCACGCAAGCGCAACGGTCGCCACTCGCGAACCGAGAAGACCGTCGACGCCAACGACGAGACTCGCTGCTGGGTACAACAAAACTGCGACGCCGGTCGACAAGACGACGGCGACGATTTTCACCCACCATCGCGCTTCGTGCACGAATGCATTGACACCGCCCGCCATGTAGCCGGCGAATCCGAACACGACGGCCGACAGCCCGAGCGGTGCGGTGAGCACCATGTCGTACATCAGCCCGAACATGAAACCCGCGACGGCACCGGTTTCACTGCCCGCCACGACACCGCTGACACATGCGAAGAGCAGCATCACCTGCAGCACGACACCGAAAGGCCGCAACGTGTTGAAGAGCGTGGTTTGAAAGCTCAAGACCACGAGACCAAGAAGAAACGTGCGCGTCACCGGGGATTCGATGATCGCAAAGAAGCGTTTCACTTTGCTCTCCGGTTCACCGCGGTATCTCCGTTGCCGGTTGATACAACAACACGCGAACAAAGTTGAGGCTCTCGAGATTGGCCGCAAGGTCGACTTCCAAGAGCGGCCCCGCGCTCCCCTTGCGATTGACGACTCGAGCAACGGTTCCAACGACGAGGTCAGGCGGCGCGAGGCTCTGTGAACCACCGGCGGTCACAACGGGTACGCCCTCACACAACGCGCCCAGACGTTCCGATGCCTGAACGAATCGAATGATCGGCGTTCGCCCGATACCGCGACCCTCGAGGCCACCGGTTTCGCGGGGAACCAATCCCCCGGTATCGGGAATGGTGATCTGCGAACCCGAACCACCCGGGCGCGGCGGAAGGGTTGTCGAGAAGGGCGTGAAGCCTTTGATCGTCGTCGTGGTGGGCTTCGGCAGGGTCGTCGTGGTGGTGCTGGTGGTTGTCGTGGTACTGGTGGTTGTCGTCGTGGGTGGCACCGTGGTGGTCGTGGAGGTGGTGGTCGTGGAGGTGGTGGTCGTGGAGGCGGCGTCCCCCGGAACCGACGTGCCCGGAGCCGCATCGATCGGTGCGGTTTCGGGCGGCAACGACGTCGGTGGGACCGTCGTCTCGGGCACGGTTGTGGGCGCGACCGTGGTGGCCGTCGTCGGACAGTTGCCAACCTTCACCGCGATCACGTACTCGGGGTCGGTCACCAGCATCACCACCGAACGCTCGAGGGTTGCGTCGGTGATCTTGCCCACCAGACCGGCGCCGTTGGTGACCGTCATGCCCACACGGATGCCGCTCGACTTGCCGCGGTTCAGTTCGAAAGTTTGGGAGAAGTTCGACGGTGACTGACCGACAATCTGCGCCGTGACGCTGTCGATACCCGCCAGCGTCGGCAGACCATTCAGCGCCAACAGTTCCTGCGCCTCGCGAACGCTGGCGGCAGCTGCAATCGCGGTTCCTTCCTGCTTGACGAGAAGATCCTTCAGCGCAAGATTCTCTTTTCGAAGTTCGCCGTAGTCGAGGACGCCCCTCCACGCATTCGACACCGGCTTGGTGATCACGTTCGTCAGGCGCTCGACCGGTCGAAAGATCGTGCCGAAGGTGTCGCGGACACCGCCGACGAAACCGCTGTCCCGCAGATCGAGCGTCACCAACAGGATCGACGTGAGCAGCAGCACGACGATCATGCGTCGGCGTGTGAAGGACTGCACGAAGAGGAACTACCCCTCAGTCGATTCCCGTTTGGGTGAGCAATCCGCGCATTGCCTCGATGTTCTCGAGCGCCTGACCCGAACCGAGCACGACGGCATACAGCGGGTCGGGTGCAACGACGGCGCGCATGCCCGTTTCGTGGGTCACCCGCTGGGTGAGACCCGCCAACAACGCGCCACCCCCGGAGAGGACGATTCCGTTCTCCATGATGTCGGCGGCGAGTTCCGGTGGTGTTCTGTCGAGTGTCGACTTGATCGCATCGACGATCGCCTGGATTGGTTCTTCGATCGCCTCGCGGACGTGTTCCGTGGTGAGTTCGATACGTCGCGGCAGGCCCGACAACGAATCACGTCCGCCGATGTCGGCCGTGAACTCTTCTTCGAGGCGCCAAGCGGATCCCATCTGGATCTTGACTTCCTCGCACGTGTTCTCGCCGATGTCGAGGCCGAATTCCTTCTTCACGTAGTCGCCGATGGCCTGCGTGATCTCGTCGCCGGCAACTCGCACCGACTGCGCCACCACGATGCCGCCGAGCGAGATGACCGCCACTTCGCTGGTACCGCCTCCGATGTCGACGATCATGTTGCCCGCAGGCTCGTGGACGGCGATACCCGCCCCGATGGCGGCCGCCATCGGTTCTTCGATGATGTGGACGGGCTTGCGGGCACCGGCGTATTCAGCCGCATCCTGTACGGCGCGCTGCTCGACACCGGTGATTCCCGACGGTACGCAAATCACCATACGGGGACGGCTCCATCGGCTGGCGTTCACCTGCTGGATGAAGTAGCGGAGCATCTTCTCGCACACCTCGAAGTCGGCGATGACACCGTCTTTCAGTGGTCGAACCGATGTGATGTGTGACGGCGTACGACCGAGCATGCGCTTGGCCTCCCAGCCGACCGCGACCGGTTTGCCGTCGCGCATGTCGACGGCGACGATCGATGGCTCGTTCAGAACGACGCCCTGTCCTCGCACGTACACGAGAGTGTTCGCGGTACCGAGGTCGATCGCGATGTCGCGGCCGAGTCCGAGTGGGTTTCCGCCAGCCAACTGGTGACCTCCTGGTTCCGGCTCTGTGAAGGGTGACGTTACAGAGACGGGAAGAAAATGTTGATCTCTCGCGCCGCAGAGTCGGCCGAATCACTGCCGTGGACGAGGTTCTCGGTGAAGATCGTGCCGAGGTCGCCACGAATGGTTCCGGGGGCGGCCGAACGCGGGTTGGTGGCGCCCATCATGTTGCGGACGATCTCCCAGGTGTCGTCGGGGCCTTCGACGACCATCGCAACGACCGGGTTGCGCGACATGAACGCCACGAGGTCGTTGTAGAAGCCCTTGCCCTGATGCTCTTCGTAGTGACGAGCAAGGATTGCCGAGTCGAGCTTGCGCAGCTCCATAGCGACGATCTTCAGTCCCTTGTTCTCGAAACGGGACAGGATGTTGCCGACAAGACCGCGTTCGACGGCATCGGGCTTCAGCAGGACGAGGGTTCGATTCGACATTCCGAGAATTCTACGGCAAGACCCGCAAAAGGTGACCTCTCGCCTCGCCCACTACATAAAGCGAACCCGTCACGAGGATTGCATCGTCCGAGCCGGCGTCAGTGAGCGCTCGGTTGCACGCCTCACCCACCGATTCGCGCACGACGACGTCGTCACATCCCATGGTGCGGGCGACCTCTGCCAGTGCCTCGGCGGGCAGGCCGCGCGGGCTCGGAGCGGTGCAACAGATCACCTGATCGAATTCGTCGGCACGAAGCGCCGACAGCAGCGCAAGCGGATCACGACTGCGCAACGTGCCGACGACGAGCCGTCGAGAACCCACCGGGTCGAAGTCGGCGAAGAAAACCTCGGCGCACACGTCGGCGCCCGCGGGATTGTGTGCACCGTCGATGATGACGAGTGGCTGGTGGTGCAGAACCTCGAAACGTCCGGGCATCGATACGAGCGACAGACCCTCCTCGAGAACTTCCCTGTCGAGACCGTGACCGAAGAAGGCCTCGACGGCGGCGATCGCCACGCTCGCGTTGTCCCCTTGATGCCGTCCGTGAAGCGGAACGAAGACGTCGGCATACCGGTCGAACGTCGTGCGTACCTCGATCATGCGACCACCGAGTGCGAGGTGGTTGTCGACGCAGTCGAAGTGTTCACCCCGCCTCAGAGCGTTTGGCGCGGATGCATCGAAGAATTCGGACAGCTCGGGCGTGACATCGCCGATGACGGCAATCGAATCGTTCTTCACGATGCCGACCTTTTCGCGCGCAATGTCGAGCACCGTCGGGCCCGCGTATTCAGTGTGATCGAGCGCGATGTTCGTGATGACCGCCACGTCGGACTCGACCACGTTGGTCGCGTCCCAGCGACCGAGCATTCCGACCTCGATCACTGCGACGTCGACCGGCGCGTCGGAAAAACAACGCAACGCGGCAGCGGTGAGTATCTCGAAGAAGGAGGGACGAACACCGGCGAGGCCCTCGGCATCGGCGACGGCCGCGATGTTCTCGGCAAACGTGTCGTCGTCGACCGGGGCCCCATCGAGCAGAATCCGCTCGTTGATCCGCTCGAGATGGGGACTGGCGTAGGTTCCGACGCGCAGACCGTGGGCCATCAGCAGTTTCGTGACGATTTGGGACGTCGAACCCTTGCCGTTCGTCCCGGTGACGTGGACGACCCGGTAGTCGCGCTGCGGCTCACCCATGATCGACGTGAGGGCCGCGATGTTGCGCAACGAAGGCTCGTCGATGCGACCCATCCGTTCGTAGCTCGCGTGGTCGTCGAGGTACGCCAGCGCCTCGGCGTAGTTCACGTGACTCTGCTTTTACGACGCCGCGCGACGCTGGCGCGGCGAGCGTGAGTTTCCACGCATCACGACGAGCGGCGCGGCCTTGTCCTTCACCGACTGCTCGGTGACCACGACCTTCGCGACGTCTCCCTTGCCGGGGATGTCGAACATCGTGTTGAGAAGCACCTCTTCGAGAATCGCCCGCAGGCCACGGGCACCGGTGCCCCGTTCGAGAGCGAGGTCCGCAATCGAGCCGAGCGCCGCGGGGTCGACCTCGAGTTCGACGTCTTCGAACTCGAAAAACTTCGCGTACTGCTTGATGAGCGCGTTCTTCGGCTCGGTGAGGATGTTCATCAGTGCGTCGCGGTCGAGGCTGTGCACCGCCCCCACCATCGGCAGACGGCCGACGAATTCGGGAATCATTCCGAACTTGAGGAGATCTTCGGGCAGAACCTGGGCGAACAACTGACCGGGGTCCTTTTCGGCCTTCGAGCGAACGGAGGCGTTGAACCCAATGCCCTTGTGGCCGATGCGCGATTCGATGATGCCGTCGAGGCCAGCGAATGCGCCACCGCAAATGAAGAGCACGTTCGTGGTGTCGATCTGGATGAATTCCTGGTGCGGGTGCTTGCGACCCCCCTGTGGGGGAACGGATGCAACGGTTCCTTCGAGGATCTTGAGAAGGGCCTGCTGCACACCTTCGCCCGACACGTCACGGGTGATCGACGGGTTCTCGCTCTTTCTTGCGACCTTGTCGATCTCGTCGATGTAGATGATGCCGGTCTCAGCCTTCTTCACGTCGAAATCCGCGGCCTGCAGCAGTTTGAGGAGGATGTTCTCGACGTCTTCACCCACGTACCCGGCCTCGGTGAGGGCGGTCGCATCGGCGATGGCAAAGGGCACGTTCAGCATGCGCGCGAGGGTCTGGGCGAGGTGGGTCTTGCCACAGCCCGTCGGACCGAGCAGAAGGATGTTGCTCTTTTGCAGTTCGACCTCGTCGCGTCGTGTCGCGCCTTGGTTGAGCTGGTACTGAATACGGCGGTAGTGGTTGAACACCGCAACCGCCAGTACCTTCTTCGCCTGCTCCTGGCCGACGACGTATTCGTCGAGGAAGGCGCGAATCTCGTGCGGGGTCGGCAGTTCTTCGAAGCGGACATCGCCGGTGTCGGCGAACTCCTCTTCGATGATCTCGTTGCAGAGTTCGATGCACTCGTCGCAGATGTACACGCCGGGGCCGGCGATGAGCTTCTTCACCTGCTTCTGCGACTTGCCGCAGAACGAGCACTTCAGCAATTCTCCCGAATCACCGAACTTGGCCACGCGGCCCTCCTCTGAAACGTGTCAGCGGATCGGCCCGGTTCGGTCGGTCAGCTGGCGACTTGAAATGACATCATCGATGATGCCATACGCAAGTGCCTCAGGTGCTTCCATTACGAAGTCGCGGTCGGTGTCGGCATGGACCCGGTCGATGGGCTGGCCGGTGTGATTCGAGAGGATTTCCTCGAGAAGGTCGCGCATTCTCAGGATTTCGCGGGCCGCGATCTCGAGGTCGGTGACCTGTGCATAACCGACCTGGCCGTAGGGCTGGTGGAGAAGGACACGGGAGTGCGGCAGGGCGAGGCGCTTGCCTTTGGTTCCCGCCGCCAGGAGGACTGCGGCCGCCGACGCGGCCTGCCCGAGACAAATCGTCGCAATGTCGTTCTTGATGAACTGCATCGTGTCGTAAATGGCGAACAACGCGGTGATGTCGCCGCCCGGGCTGTTGATGTAGATGTTGATGTCCTTGTCGGGGTTTTCACTCTCGAGGTGGATCAACTGGGCGCAGATGAGGTTGGCGATGGTGTCGTCGATCGGCGTGCCGAGGAAGATGATGTTCTCTTTCAGCAGGCGGCTGTAGAGGTCGTAGACCCTCTCGCCACGGCTGGTCTGTTCGGTGACGTTGGGAACGTAGTAATTGCGGAACTGGTGCGACACGTCGTTCATTCTGCCCCGTGGGAGTGACCATCTTCGCCATCGTGCGCGTGATCATGAGAATGGTCATGGTCGTGACCCAGGATGTGTTCGCGGTCGAGTTCCTTCCCGTTGGAGTCGACCATTGTGACGTTGTGCAACAGCCAATCGAGAGCCTTGGACTTGGCAATCTGTGATGCCAGGTCGGCAACCGCATCGTTCTTTTCGTAGACCTTGCGCACCTGGGCCGGCTTCTGGTTCACCCGCATCGCGATGCGCTGGTATTCGAGTTCGATGTCCGCGTCGCTTGCGGCGAGACCCTCGGCCACCACGATCGCGCGCAGCGCGAGGTCGACCTTCACCGCCTTTTGCGACTGCTCTTTCAACGAGTCGACGAATTGGTTCGTGTCTTGGCCGGTTGCCGAGAGCCACTGGTCGAGGGCGATGCCCTGGGCCTGGAACTGCTGGACCGTGTTCTGCACCCGGGCCTGGAGGTCGCTGTTCACCATTGACTCGGGAGCGTCGATGTCGACGAGTGCGGCGAGGGATTCGCTGACCTTGTCGATGAGGACGTTGCGGGCCTGGTTCAACTTCATCTCCGAGATTCGCGCCGCCACCGCGTCGCGCCAGGCGTCGATCGTGTCGTGTTCGGCAACGTGTTCGGCAACCCACGCATCGGTGAGGTCGGCAAGTTCCAGCACCTGCACCCGCTGCACCGTGACTTCGAAGTCGGCGGGCTGCTCGGTGCCGTTTGGCGTCGCCGAGAACTTCAACTGCGCACCCTTGACCGCACCCGTGACCTCGTCGTCGAATGTCGGTGCGACCCAACCACGACCGATCTCGTAAACCCAGTCATCGGTGTTGAGACCCGGAACGGGTTCACCTTCGCGCAGGCCCTGCAGGTCGAGCGTGACGAAGTCGCCGGCCTGCGACGGACGCTCGACGTCGACCAGATTGCCGTGGCGACGACGCTCGGCGTTCACCACTTCTTCGATCTCGTCGTCCGAGGCGTCGATGGGGGCAAGTTCGATGCGCAGTCCCTGGTACCCGGGCACGGTGATGACGGGACGGACCTCGCAGGTGGCGTCGAACGAAACCGGGCCGTCGTCCTCGCCCGACACCAACTTGACGTCGGGCGTGGCGATGAGGTCGATGTCGTGTTCGCGGACGGCTTTCGAGAGATAGAGAGGTACCGAGTCCTGAATGGCTTGCTGGCGGGCGGCCGCGATGCCGATACGGGCCTCGAGCAACTTGCGTGGGGCCTTGCCCGCGCGGAACCCCGGCATCTTCACTTCGTGGGCGATCTTCTTGAAGGCCAGGTCGATGCTCGCGTCGAATTCGGCGTCGTCGAGCTCGACGGTCAGCTTCACCTTGTTGTCGTCGAGGGGTTCCAGAGTCGTTTTCACAGGCTGACGAGTGTACCCAGTCGTCCCGAAAGTGGGCTTTGGCCCGGGCCATCGGCAAAGATGGAGACATGCCGTTCTGGAAGCCACACGCCCTTGCCAAGCCGCACGCCGATCAAATCAACCTGCGTCTCGGTGACCGCGTCGTTGCCACCATCGACCTCGACGGCGTGCCGATGGGCACCGACGGCAAGGTCATTCTCGCCAACGGGTTCAACTGGCAGCGCTACCGGGTGTTGTTCTCGAACGGTGCCGAAATCGGCGACCTCGACTCGCGACAAATCGCACCAACGGGTCGTGCCGCCAAACGGCTTGCTCGTACCGCGAAGCGGGCGTGAAGACCGCGAAGCGCACACGCTGATCGCCTTCCACCCGTAGCATCAATCCAGCCGGGGAATGGCGCAGTTTGGTAGCGCGCCTGCTTTGGGAGCAGGAGGCCGGGGGTTCAAGTCCCCCTTCCCCGACCAATCGATCCCAACCAATCGATTCGGTAAGAATGGCGTCATGGCCGTTCGCGTCGAAGTCGTATCGCATCCGTTGGTTCAGGACTCGCTCACGAAGGTGCGCGACAAGGCGACACCGAATGCGCTCTTTCGCCAGGAACTCGAACGGGTCGGCATGTTGTTGCTCGTCGAAGCGACGCGCCGTTTCGCCACAAAGTCCGTGACCGTCGAGACGCCGCTCACCGCGACACAAGGTGCGGTGCTCGCAACACAGCCGGTCGTGATTCCTGTGCTGCGCGCCGGCCTCGGCTTCGTGCACGCAGCACAGGACCTGTTGCCGAATGCCGACGTCGGCTTCATCGGCATCAGCCGCGACGAGGAAACCTTCCAGCCGAAGCCCTACGTGAACAAGCTTCCCGAATCGCTGGCCGGACGGCCATGCATCGTCCTCGACCCGATGCTCGCCACCGGTGGCTCGCTGGCCCACACGTGCCGGTTGTTGATCGAGCGCGGCGCCGAGGGCCCCATCACCGTCGTGTGCGCACTTGCCGCCCCGGAAGGGATCGCATTCCTCGAAGCCGAGGGCCTCGATCTCCTCATCTATACGGCGTCGATCGACGAACGTCTGAACGAGCACGCGTTCATCGTTCCGGGTCTGGGCGATGCCGGCGACCGCCAGTTCGGCGCGCCACACTGACACTGTCAACCATTGCAGTGCGCAATGGTGAAACAATTCTCGGCACCTTTCATTGCTGTGGTGCGGACGTGACACTATTGTGACGCCAGACACGCCGAACCTGGCGTGACACACAAGAAAAAGAGGGGAAACAATGTCGATCAGAGCGACGAAGAGGCCGGGGCGTACGCGCCGCTTGGCCATCTTCACGGGCATCGCGGTCGCGGCATCGGTCATTCCGGCCGCGGCACAAGTGTCCGCCAGTTCCGCAGCAGCGGAGAAGCCGGTGAAGGGTGGAAACATCACCGTCGGCATCTTCGACCAGGTGCTGACCACCTGTTACTCGCCCAACGTGCCGAACTCGGCTCTCGGCGTGTTGAAGACCGTGTACGAAGGCCTCGTCGAAAAGAGCAGCGACGGCAAGTTCGTCCCCTTCCTCGCCAAGACCATCACGTCGAGTCCCGACTTCAAGACGTGGACGCTCACGCTGCGTCCCGGCATCAAGTTCAGCAACGGTGAAGCCCTCGACGCCGCGGCAGTCGTGTTGAACCTGCAGGCCCTCAACGGTGACTACTACCTGAAGAACACCGCGACCGCCGCACACACCGCGGGTTCGGGAATTCCCTTCACCGCCAACCTGCGCAGCGTCGCAGCTTCGGGCACCGACACCGTCACCATGACACTGTGGACCTCGCAGGTCGACTGGCTCGACACGCTGTACGCCTCGGGCCGTTTCTTCATGCGCGCCCCGTCGACCATCAAGGACAAGACCGAATGTGCCACCAAGGGCGTCGGCACCGGACCATTCATGTTCGACACCGTCACCCCGACCAATGTCAAGGTGAAGCGCAACCCGAACTACTGGCGCAAGGACAAGGCGGGCACGCAGCTGCCGTACCTCGAGTCGATCACGTTCGATGTCCAGCAGCAGCCCACCCAGCGTCTCAACGGTCTGCGCTCCGGCAAGTACGCCGCAGCCCAGTTCACCAGTGCGGGCGAAGTGAAGCAGATCCTCTCGGTGCAGGAGTCGAAGAACCTCGGTTCTGTGTCGAGCAAAGACGTCTTCTACCCGACGTGGTGGCCCAACCAGGCAATCGAACCGTTCAACAACAAGAATGCACGTTTGGCGATGGCCTCCGCATGGGACAACACCACGTACTACAAGCTGCGCAACTGCTTCAAGGGCAAGTGCCTCGGCAACATCCCGACATCGATCGTTGGCAAGGACAACGTGATGTACAACACCAAGGGATTCGTCAAGTACGACGTGAAGAAGTCGAAGGAATACCAAGCGGCGTACAAGGCCGAAACCGGCAAGGACCTGACGTTCCAGATCAACGCGACGCTCAGCGATGAATCGCTGAACAACGCCAAGGCTGCCCAGCAGATCTTTGCCAAGGCCGGCATCGCCACCACCATCAACCAGGAAGACGGCGCCACCCAGGTCGCCAACGCGTTCCCCGGTCTCGCTGCCGCTGCGGCGGGCAAGTTGAACCCGTACCAGGCGTACGCCGTCCTCCTCTTCGAAGGCGAAGGCACCGGCTTCATCCTGCCGTTCCTCCAGCAAAACGTGTTCAGCGAGCCCGGCAACAACGCGAAGACCGAGCGCAGCCCGCTCCTTCCGATCGCCGGTACCGCGCTCAACCTGACACGCCACAAGGACACCGCCCTGACCGACCTGCTCTACGCAGCAAAGCAGGACATCACGAAGGCCCGTCCCGCCAAGTTGAAGGCGCTCACGAAGTATCTGCAGGAGAACGCGGTGGTCATCCCGACGCCGACGCTCCTCTACACCTACGGCTTCGGCAAGAAGCTCCGCGGTTACGACACCTTCGAACTGGCCGCAGGCAAGACCGGAATCCCGATGACCAACGCTGGCATCAACTGGACCGGCATCTGGGTCAGCAAGTAACGATCATCGTTTGACCCACGCGAAGTTGTGGGCGGGTCGCGCAAGCGGCCCGCCCACTTTCGTTTTACCCAGCAAGTTGCTTCGTTCAGCGTCTTCTCTTCGGGTCGTGGTGTCTTCCGCTAATGTCGTTTGCAGGGGGAGTTCCACGGCATGAGAGCCAAATCCACGAACATCGTCGAGGTACTGAAGCGCCTCGTTCAGCTTTTACTCGTCGTCATCGGTGCAACGTTTCTCCTTTCATTGCTGTTGCGATTGTTGCCCGTCGGCCTGAAAGAGCTGTACGTCACAGGCCTTTTCGAAGAAGACCGTCAGCGCCAAATCAAAGAGCTTGGCCTCGACCGCAACGCGTTCTCGTATTACATCCACTGGCTGTGGGATTTCGTCCGCGGCGACTTCGGACCTATCGTGCTTCCGGGTGGTGGTGGAGAAAGTGTCGCCAGCCATGTCGGCCGTGCACTTCCGAAGACGCTTCAATTGGTCTTCTACACCCAGATCTTCGCCCTGGCCGTCGCCATTCCGCTCGGCATCTTCAGCGCCTACCGCGCCGGTCGCCGCACCGACCGCTTCGTGTCGTATGGTCTCTTCACCGCCGCATCGATTCCCAACTTCGTTCTCGGCTTGTTGCTTGCCCTCATCATCGGCGTCAAGCTCGAATGGCTACCACCGCTCGGGTACGTACCGATCTCCGAAAGTTTCGTTGACCACGTCCGCAGCATGATTCTGCCAGTCCTGGCGCTTGGCATTCCCCTCATCGCGTCCTACACACGCCTCTTGCGAACCGACGTCATTGCGACTCTTCGTGAAGACTTCGTCACGATGGCCGTTGCCAAAGGTCTCAGCGATCGTCGAATCCTCTTCACCCATGTCCTTCGCCCTTCGTCGGTCACCCTGCTCACCTCAGCCGCGCTCAACATGGGGGCACTCATCGGTGGTTCGCTCGTCATCGAGCGCGTGTTTTCGATTCCCGGCCTCGGCACCGAGATCGGTCTTGCGATCTTCGGGCGCCAGTACTTTGCGCTTCAGGCCTACGTCGCGTTGGTTGCCATCGGCTACGTCATCTTCAACTCGGTGATCGATGTGTTCGTCGGCTTGATTGATCCCCGTACACGGGAGCGCCGCAATGCTTAAGAAGCTCCGCTCCCTCGATCTGTTTACCAAGATCTGTCTGTCGTGGCTCACTTTGGTGGTGCTCGCCGCAATCCTCGGACCGATCCTTCCCCTCGACAACCCCCGTTCGGCGGATGTCGAGGCGATGGGAACCGGGCTCTTTTCGTCGGGCCATGTCTTCGGTACCGACACGAACGGCTACGACGTTCTCTCGAACATCGTCAATGGCTCGCGCCTGTCGCTCCTCATCGCGGTGGTCTCGGTCGGCCTCGGCGGATTTATCGGCGCCACGATCGGGATCATCTCCGCCTTTGTTCGGGGCAAGTTCGACTACGTCGTCAATCTGTTCTTCAACATCATGCTGTCCATTCCCAACCTCGTGCTCGGACTCGCACTCGTTGCGGTGCTGGCCACCAGTGCCGACCCGACCCAGCCCGTGTCGAGCAGTCGGCGCGTCTTCGTCGTCATCATTTCGTTGACGATCGTCATCATTCCCATTCTCGGTCGTATCGCCCGCGGAGCAACCCTCACGTGGATCAACCGCGAATTCATCACCGCTGCGCGGTCAATGGGGATGAAGAACCACGAGATCGTCCTGAAGCACGTCGTGCCGAACGTTCTTCCCTCGATCTACGCGATCGGCTTTCTCGCTATCGGCGTCGTCATCGTGGCCGAAGGCGCATTGTCACTCCTCGGCGTCGGCATCACCGACGGTGTCAGCTGGGGTGCATCCATCGCGCGCGTTGCCGGAGACTTCACCTACGCACCGCATTCGATGTACATGCCCGTGACCGTGCTCGCTCTCACGGTCATTGCCTGCAACCAGATCGGCGACTACCTGCGGGCGCAGCTCGACAAACGAGAGGGCAAGATATGAACTCCGTTCTGTCGATCAAGAACCTCGAGGTTGGCTTCGACACCCCCCGGGGACTGCTGCAGGCCGTTCGCGGTGTCGATGTCGAGATGCCGGCGGGGTCCAGCATGGGCATCGTCGGCGAGTCGGGTTCGGGCAAGACGGTCATGTGTCGTGCGGCCATGGGGCTTTTGCGCGGCTCGAACGTTCGTCGCAGCGGCTCGGTCGTCTTCGACGGCGACGAAATCGGCGCCCTCGACAGCGCCGACGTGCGCCAGTACTTCGGCACCGGCATGGCGATGATCTTCCAGGATCCGATGACCGCGCTGAACCCCGTGCGCCGCATCGGTTCGCAGCTTGCGGAAAGCCTCGTCATTCGCCTCGGCATGGACAAGAAGGCCGCGCGCACTCGTGCAGCCGAGCTCCTGGCTCTCGTTCGTATTCCCGATCCAGAAGCCACGCTGCGCAAGTTCCCGGGTCAACTGTCGGGTGGTATGCGCCAGCGCGTGGTGATTGCAACCGCCATTGCCTGCAAGCCGAAGTTGTTGTTCGCAGACGAACCCACCACCGCGCTCGACGTCACCGTCCAGGCCCAGATTCTCGAGCTTCTCTCCGACCTGCGGCGTGATCTCGACATGTCGATGATGCTCGTGACCCACGACCTCGGCGTCGTCGCCAATCACACCGACTACGTCACCGTGCTCTATGCAGGGCTCGTCGTTGAACAGGCTCCGACGAAGAAGCTCTTTACGTCGATGAAGATGCCGTACACCGAGGCCCTGTTGAAGTCGATCCCGCGCCTCGACCAACCGTCGGGTGGTCGCATGCCGATGATCGGTGGTCGACTCCCCGACCCGACGAACCCCGAGCCCGGCTGTCCTTTCGCACCGCGGTGTCCTTACGTGCAGGACAAGTGCCGCTCGGAAGTTCCGCCGCTCACCACGGCAGCCGACGGTCACGTTTATCGTTGCTTCTTTCCGATCGGAGGAAACGGCTGATGGCTGGCAGCGGCAAGGCCCACATGCGCCCGTCTTCGACCGACACAATCCTGTCTGTCGAAGATCTCACGGTCGAGTTCAAGGCCGCCGGTGGCGCCTCCGTTAAGGCGGTCTCGGGTATCTCGTTCGATCTCGCACGCGGCGAAACACTCGCCGTCGTCGGTGAGTCGGGCTGCGGCAAGTCGACTCTCGGCAAGGCGATCCTGCGCCTCATCCCGACGTCGAGCGGTTCAGTGAGTTTCGACGGCCGCGACCTGCTTGCCATGCCCGAAAAAGAACTGCGTCAGATGCGTCCGGCAATGCAGATGATCTTCCAGGATCCCGTCTCGTCGCTCGATCCCCGTTTCAGCGTCGCCCGCCTCGTAGAGGAACCCCTTGCGATCTGGGAACGCGGCACGCCGGAAGAGCGCAGCAAGCGGGTCGACGAACTTCTCGAGGCAGTCGGCCTCGACGCCCAGTTGGTGCGCGACCGCAAGCCCTACGAATTCTCGGGCGGGCAGTGTCAGCGCATCAGCATCGCGCGGTCGCTCGCTCTCGAGCCTTTGCTTCTCATCTGCGACGAACCCGTTTCGGCACTCGACGTCAGCATCCAGGCCCAGATCCTCAACCTGCTCCAGGACATGAAAGAGCGCTACGGCCTCACGCTCGTGTTCATCTCGCACGACCTCGCGGTCGTCAAGGCAGTGAGCACGCGCATCATGGTGATGTACCTGGGCAAGGTGTGCGAGGTCGCCGGCCCCGACACGCTCTACACCGAGCCACGCCACCACTACACCCACGCTCTGGTCGGGTCGGTTCCGTTGCCCGACCCCAGCGCGCCGCGCGCCCGCGCAGCCATTCAAGGCGAACCGCCGTCGCCGGTCGACCCGCCCTCGGGATGTCGCTTCCGCACGCGTTGCCCCGCTGCAACCGAGAAGTGTGCCGCGGAAGAGCCCCAACTCACCGAAGTCGCCCCGGGCCACTTCGTCGCCTGCCACCACCCCCGCTGAGGGTTCTCGGTGTGTAATTACTCGCTTTTTGCTACTTTTTGCGCC
>JAGWWV010000058.1 GCA_018970175.1 Acidobacteriota bacterium | reverse complement strand
CTTGTTATCGGCCCCTGCCGCATTGAACGGCACCAAGGGCTCGCGCGTTGCGCGGTCACGCACCAGTTCGATCGCCCAGAACACACCGAGACCACGGACATCGCCGACCGACGGGTGCTTGTCCTTCAACTTCTGCAGTTCGGGCCCGACGATGTCGTTGCCAAGGTGGCGGGCGTGTTCGACGATCTTTTCTTCCTTGAAGATGTTGATCGATGCGACGGCTGAGGCACATGCCAGCGGGTGCCCGCTGTAGGTGAGACCACCCGGGAACGGACGCTCACGGAAGGTGTCGGCGATCTTCTGGGAAATGACGACACCGCCGAGAGGTACGTAGCCGGAGTTGACGCCCTTTGCGAAGCAGATGAGGTCGGGCACCACGTTCCAACGGTCGACGGCGAACCATTCACCACAACGCCCAAAACCGGCCATGACCTCGTCGCAGATCATCACGATGCCGGTGCGGTCACAGATCGCACGGACGCCCGCGAGGTATCCGGGCGGCGGCACGAGAATCCCGTTCGTGCCGACGACCGATTCGATCATGATGGCCGCGATGTTGTTCGCACCCTCAACCATGATGACGTCTTCCAGGTGTTGCAGCGCACGCTCGGATTCTTCGGCGTCGGTCTGCGAGTGGAACTGTGAACGGTAGGGGTACGGACCCCAGAACTTGATCACTCCCGGCATCGCAGGCTCGCTCGCCCAGCGACGCGGATCACCCGTTGCCTGGATCGCGCCGGCGGTCGCGCCATGGTAGCTGCGGTAGGTGGTGAGGATCTTGTGGCGTCCGGTGTGCAGACGCGCCATGCGCATGGCGTTTTCCGTCGCTTCGGCTCCACCGTTGGTGAAGAAAACCATGTTCAAGTCGCCCGGTGCCACCTCGGCGATCAGCCGTGCGGCTTCGCTGCGTGCGTCGTTCGCATGGATCGGGGCGATCGTGCACAGACGGTCGGCCTGCTCCTTGATCGCCGCAACCAGCTTGGGGTGCTGGTGGCCGATGTTGACGTTCACCAACTGGCTGGAGAAGTCGAGATAGCGCTTCCCCGCGTCGTCCCAGAACCAGGCGCCCTCGCCACCCGCGACGACGATGGGGTTGATGAGCCCCTGCGCCGACCAGGAATGGAAGACGTGCTTGCGATCGTTGGTGAAGGCGTCGGACGGACGTGTCTCGAGACTGGTCATGCGACCAGCCTAGTGACCACCGAGATACGCGGCTCGAACGGCCGGGTCGTCGAGAAGTTCGATTCCCTTGCCGGTTTTGACGACGTTGCCCGTCTCGAGCACGTAGGCGCGGTGCGCGCGGCGAAGCGCCTGGGCGGCGTTCTGTTCCACCAACAGGACCGTTGTCCCCTGCTGGTTGATTTCGGTGATGATCGAGAAGATCTGGGCGATGAGCTTCGGCGCGAGTCCCATCGACGGCTCGTCGAGCAACAAGAGTCGCGGACGGCTCATGAGTGCGCGGCCAATGGCCAGCATCTGCTGCTCGCCACCCGACAGGGTTCCGCCCATCTGCGAAATGCGCTCGCGGAGCCGCGGGAAGAGGTGCATGACGCGTTCCATGTCCTCGTTCTTCGCCGCCGACTTGTGGTCGGCGCGCGTGTACGTGCCCATGTCGAGGTTCTCGCGAACGCTCATGCCGGGGAAGATTCCGCGACCTTCCGGCGACTGGCATATACCCAACTTGACGCGTTGGTGCGAGGGCATGTTTGTGATGTCCTGGCCCTCGAACTTGATCGAACCGCCGATGACCGTGCGCAGGCCCGAGACCGTGCGCATTGTGGTTGTCTTGCCGGCACCGTTCGCACCGACGAGCGTGACGATTTCGCCCTCGTTCACGTTGAACGACACACCTTTCAGTGCCTCGATTTTTCCGTAGGCGACCCGGAGGTCGGTTACCTCAAGCAGCATCGTCGGGCACTCCCAGGTAGGCGGCGATCACGTCGGGGTTGTTCTGCACCTCTGCGGGCGAGCCCATGGCGATGACCTTGCCGAAGTCGAGCACCACGATGCGGTCGGTCACGCCCATGACAAGGCTCATGTCGTGCTCGATGAGCAGCACCGTGTAACCCTGCGACCTGATCTTGCGGATCAGGTCCATGAGCTCTTGCTTTTCGGCGGGCGTGAAACCGGCGGCCGGTTCGTCGAGGCAGAGAAGCTTCGGTCCCGTGGCGAGAGCGCGCGCAATTTCGAGGCGGCGTTGGTATCCGTACGGAAGGTTGCGGGCCGCATCTCCCGCGCGATCGGCGATGCCCATGAACGTGAGCAGCTCCATCGCCCGGTCGCGTCCCTCGCGCTCTTCGCGATGGTGACGGCGCGAACCGATGAGGGCACCACCGACGCTGGTCTTGTGGTTCGCATCGGCTCCGACCATCACGTTTTCGACCGCCGTCATGTCGGGGAAGAGCCGAATGTTCTGGAAGGTGCGCGCGATACCACGCTTGGTGATCTGGAAACGCTTGAGACCCGCGAGCGGTTGACCATCGAAGGTCACCGAGCCGCTGGTGGCCGCATAGACACCGGTGATGACGTTGAAGCACGTCGTCTTACCGGCGCCGTTCGGGCCGATGAGCCCGAGGATCTCGCCCCGTTCGATACCGAAGTTGACCTCGCTGAGAGCCGTGACGCCGCCGAACTGCATCGTCACGTTGTCGACCGAAAGAATGGTGTCAGCCACGGGACACCCCGCTGTCTGCATCGCCCGATTGCGATGGTTTCCAGTTGGCCAACCAGCGCTCCTTGCGGATCTTGCGCGGGATCAGACCCTGGGGTCGGAACACCATCACGAGAACCAGCGCGACACCGAAGACGAAGACGCGCTTGTCGGCAAAGCCACGGAAGCGTTCGGGCATCCACGCAACGACGGCGCCGCCCAAAACGGCACCCCACATGTTGCCGGTGCCACCCAGCACCACCGCGGCGATGAAGAGAATCGACAACTGCAGCGGGAAGTTGCTGGGGTTGATGAACCGCACCTTGCCCGCGTAGAGCGTTCCTGCAAGGCCGCCGATGGCAGCGCCGATGGCAAACGCCCACAACTTGAACTTGAAGGTGTGAACGCCCATCAATTCGGCCGCGTCTTCGTCTTCACGCACGGCATTCCATGCGCGTCCGACGCGGCTGTTCTCCAGCCGGCGAAGGAAGAACACCGTGATGAGAATGACGGTCAGGCCGAGGAAGAAGTAGGGCTTGGCGTCGAGAATGCCGAACTTCAGCGGACCGATGTTCGGCGGCTTGGCAATCTTGCTGATGCCACGGCTACCACCCAACCAGTCGGCGTTGTTCGCCGAAATACGGATGATCTCGCCGAAACCCAATGTGACGATGGCCAGATAATCGCCGCGAAGGCGCAGGGTCGGCGTTCCGAGAATGACACCGGCGAGCATCGACACGGCGACGGCAATCGGCACGCAGACGAGCCACGGAAGGTTCGCGTGCTGGCTGGACAAAACACCCACGACGTAGGCACCAACGGCATAGAAGCCCACGTAGCCGAGGTCGAGCAAGCCGGCCAGGCCGACGACGACGTTCAATCCGAGCGCGACGAGGACGTAGATGACCACCTTGTCGGTGATGACCCCCTCGAAACTGGTTCCCGGCGTGTCGACCAACCAACCGAGAACGGGAACCTCGGGCCACCACGGCATGAGGTACAGCGAGACGATGAAGAGAGCGACGAGCGACCAACGCGACACGCGCGGGAGTTCACTGATCTTGTCGCCGATGCCGGAGACCGCGTGGGCCGGCTTCGTGAGCGTCTTGAAGGTGTCGGAGAGACTCATACGCGTGCCTTTGCAAGCGACTCACCGAGGATGCCCGTGGGACGGAACATGAGGACGACGAGCAGCAGGACGAAGGCGATCACGTCCTTCCACTGACCGCCGAAGATTGCCGCGCCGTAGTTCTCGCCGAGACCGAGCACGAGGCCTCCGAGCAGGGCTCCACGTAGGTTGCCGATACCGCCCAACACTGCGGCGGTGAACGACTTGACGCCGAGAAGGAAGCCGATGTTGAAGCGCGTCTGGTCGTACACCAACGTGAACATCATCGCTGCGGCTCCAGCCATGACACCACCGAGAAGGAACGTGATGAGAATGACGAAGTCGACGTTGACACCGAGGATCTTTGCCGTCTCGACGTCTTGTGCGACGGCGCGGACACCGCGACCGAGCCTGGTGCGGTTCACGAACAACACCAGAGCGGTCATCATGAGAATCGCCCCGACGATCACCAACACGTAGTCGATGCGCACTTCGGTGCCGAGGAACTCGAACAGCACTTTCTTTTCGAGAACTCGCGGCGTCTGGTATTGCTCGCGGTCACGCGGGCTCCAGATGGCGACCGCTTCTGCAATCGCGGTGGACGCTCCGATGGCGGAGATGAGGAACGCCAAGCGCGGGGCCTGCCGACCGCGACGGAAGATCCGCAGGTAGAGAACCGACAGCGGCGCCGTACCGATGAGGCCGATGATCAGGTTCAAGCGGGTGTGGTCGGTGAAGATGAGGCTCGCGGTGAAGACGCTGGCGAAAGCGAGAACAACCGCACCGACGTGTTCACCCGAGCCGCGCAACGGCCGGTACGCGACACGTTCCAGCAACACGGCCCCGGCCCCCGACACGACCATGCCGCCCACGATGCAGGCAAGGAGAATCGCGACGAGGGTGAACCCGGTCCGATAGGGGTAGTTGCCCTCTTCGAGCAACGGAATTCCGATGAAGTTCGTGGCGGTGATCAGGGTCGCAAAGGTTCCGACCATAAAGATCTCGGAGTGGGCGAAGTTGATGAGCCGCAGAACGCCGTACACGAGGGTGTAGCCGAGCGCCACGAGCGCGTAGATGGAGCCGAGAGCCACTCCAGTGACGGTGAGGTCCCAGAACGTTCGATAGATCAACCAGTCGCTCATCGGTACCTTTCCGCCCCCTCAAATATAAGCAGAACGGTCGGGGACCGTAGTCCCCGACCGTTCGACGTGTCGTACTGCGCCACGAAGTGACGCGATCGGATTTAGCCGATCAGACCTTCAACCTTGATTGCGCCACCCTCGACCTTGTAGGAGTAGACGGCATTGCCAGCGACTTCACCGGTCTCGTCCCACTTGATCTGCTTGGTCACTCCAGCGGCGTCGTAGGTGCCAAGGAATGCAAGGACCGCGGCGCGGTCGGCTGCACCCGAAGCAATGGCTGCCAGGAACGCGTTGGCAGCGTCGTACGCCTCGGCGGCGTAGGTCTGCGGCGTCTCACCAGGGAACTGCTTGCCATAAGCGGCTGCGAAGTCGGCATTCGAGCCACCGTCTGCACAGGTGCAGGTGATGATCGAACCCTCGGCTGCGGGGCCTGCGGCCTCGATGTAGCCGACGTCCTTCACGCCGTCGCCGAACACGAGCGTCGACTCGACGCCTGCGTCACGGAGCTGCTTGGCAAGCTTGCCAGCCTCTGCGTAGTAGCCACCGTAGAAGATCGCGGCCGGAGCAGCCTCCTTCATCTTCGAGACCGCGGCCGAGAAGTCGGCAGCGGCCGGGTCGATGGCGTCGGAAGCGACAACTTTGTCACCCAGACCCTCGCGGACGATGTCAGCAAGGCCCTTGCCGTATTCCGAAGCGTCATCGATGACGCCGACGGTCTCAGCAGCAAGCGTGTTCTGGATGTAGGCCACGATGCCGGGGCCCTGCTTGTCGTCACCGGCGAGCGCGCGGTGGAAGATCTTCCAACCGTTGTCGTTCAGTGCCTCGTTGGTGGCCGACGGGGTGATGATCGCAAGACCAGCCTCGTCGAACAGCGGGTTGACGGCCTTCGACTCACCCGAGAATGCCGGTCCGACGATGCCAAGGATGGTGGCGTCTTCGATGGCCTGGGTGGCGAGAGCGGGTGCCTGGTCAGGCGAGCCCTGCGAGTCGAAATCCTTCAGGGTGACCTGACAGCCGGCGTTGGCAGCGTTGAACTGCGCAACTGCGAGCTCGGCGCCCTTCTTGATGTTCTGACCAAGGTTGCCAGCGTCGCCCGAAAGCGCACCGAAGAACGCAATCGAGGTGCCCTCGGCGCAGGTTGCGCCGCCCGCAGCGGCCTCAGCGGCAGCGGTGGTGTCAGCGGTGGCGGTTTCCTCCGCGGCAGCGGTGGTGTCGTCGGTCGAGCCCGAGTCGTTGTCGTCGCCACAGGCGGCGGCAACAAATGCAAGGCTCACCGCAAGTGCGGCAGCGCGCACAAGACGGGTCTTCTTCATGTGTTTTTCCCCTTACTCGGCCATCCTCGGGACAGCCGTCGTTGGTTGATGGTGACTCCAAGGTTACGGGACGTTACATAGGGGTGCAACTGGTGCTTGCAGCCTGCAAAGGTAATCCGGGCCCGAATCAGCTGGAAGTCAGCGCAAATCGACGGTCACGGTCAGGGTTTGCGCCGGGAATGCGCCGGCTTTCGCGACCGAAATCCGCAGTCTGCAGGCCTTGCCTTTCGCTGGCGATGTAACGATCTTGCCGGTGATGCGACAACCGCCCGACAAGGCGCGCCATGTGACTTTCCCTTTCGAATTCGTCGTCGCGATCTTCGAAAGAAGCGCACTCGCCTTTTTCGGCATCAAGTTTGCGATCTGACGCACTCCCCCGACCAACACCTCGGACGAAGTGGCGACTTGCGACCTGTCACCGAGTGTCGTCGCCGCGATCGAAAACGACGCCGTCGTTGCGTTCTTCAGTTGCGCGACGGTGCACTTGAGCGCCGTCGTCACGCACACCACCGCACCCGCGGCATCCTTCACTTCGTATCCGGTGAAGTAACCGGAGGGCGCGGCACCGAACACACGAGCCTCGCTCCACTCCAGGTCGACACGACCGTTGCCCGGCGTCACCACAACGAAGGTGGGCACGTCCTCCCACGGAAGAACGGGCACGACGGCGGTCGATGCCAACGACGTGGCGGTGCCCGCGTCGTTCGTGGCCGACACAGCGAACGTGTACGGCGTGCCGGCAGACAAACCGGTGACGACACAAACAAGTTCTGCTCCCGACGGTGAACACGTCTTGCCATCCGGCGTCGACGTCACCGTGTACTTCGTTATTGCGAGACCACCATTGTCGACCGGTGCGGCCCACGACACACGCACCTCACCGTTGCCGGCAGTCGCGGTCGGTGTTCCCGGGGCAGCCGGCGCGGCACCCGGCACCAACGTCACCGCAGTCGACGACGAACCAACGCCCGCCGAGTTCGTCGCGGTGACGGTCACCGAATACGAGGTACCGGCCGTGAGACCGGTCAGCGTGCATGACTGCGCCGGGAGAACGGCCGAACACGTGACGGCGACACCCGACGTCGGTGTCGCCGTTGCCGTGTAACCCGTGATCGCCGCACCGCCGTCGGCATCGGGCGCCTGCCACGTCACGTTGATATCGGTGCGGGCACCCCGAGCGAGCGTCACGCCTTTCGGTGCGGTCGGCGTGCTCGGCATGCAGTCGAGACCACAGATGTACAGCAACAGGTTCGGCGATGCCGTGACGCCGCCAACACGTGACACGAGCGTCACCGCATCGCGTGTCGCATTGGCGAGGATTCGCGCCGTCAACCCACCGGGGGTTTCCGTCGGAAACTGTTGCAGCAGGATCGCCGCAGCCCCCGTCACGAACGGCGCAGCCATCGACGTTCCGCTGCGGCGGAAGGTTCCGGCATCGGAATAGTTGTTCGGAAACGCGTCGGGGTTCCGCTGGTCGACGTTCGCATCGACGGGCCACGCCGATTTGATGTCGGTACCGGGTGCAAAGATGTCGACGCATGGACCGTGGTTCGAATATCGCGCCTCTTTGTCGATGCCGTCGAACGTCGGGGCTTCATCTGGTCCGGAGAGTCCACCGGTCGCGGCAACGGTCAGAATGCCGGAGACACCAAGCTTGTCGGCGGTGCACGCAGGGCTCTTTCGGGTTCGTAATGTCGAGTCCGTTCCGGCCGACACATATCCGTCGGTCGAAGTGAGATCACCGTCGTTCCCCGCAGCGACGACGACGGGCATGACCCGCGAGAGGTTTTGCATCGCAGTGTTCAAGGTGGATGACTCGGAGGCGAGTCCCAGACTGAGATTGGCAACCGCGGGCCGCGTCAGCGATCGATTCGCGATGATCCAGTCGATTCCCAACGTGAATGCGGTGACCGATGTGCCACGCTCGCAGACTCGGAGAGAACCGCCCGGGAAGATCTTCACTGGGATCACCGTCGCCCGTTTTGCCACGCCGTACCTCGATCCGGCCGCGATACCGGCAACGTGCGTTCCGTGTCCGCAATTATCCGCAGGAGACGTGAGCGTGTAGACCTCGTTGGTCTCAGGGTCGGTGACGCTCGGAACGAAATAGCCCGATCCCACGCGGCCGGTGAACTCGGTGTGCGTGAGGCGGATCCCCGTATCGACCACGTAGATGTCGACCCCAGCGCCACCCGCGGTGTCGAGGTAGTGGAAACGCTGGTCCAGCGTTCCCGCCTTCTGATCGATCCGGTCGAGGCCCCAATTGTCTTCGCTGCGGCTCGTCGAGATCGTCTGCACAGTTTCGGTGGTGACGAGTTGATCGGCTTCGACCGAACGAACGCCCGGACGCTGTCGGATGTCGGCGAGCTGGGTTGGCGTCAGCACGGCCGAGACCATGTCGACCGCTCGGGTCAACTCCGCAAGGACCTCGACGCCCTCGGATTCGAA
>JAGWWV010000057.1 GCA_018970175.1 Acidobacteriota bacterium | reverse complement strand
ATCGACACCGTGAAGCCGGGCTCACGTTCGGTCGTCCAGCGCCCCGGCATTTTGGAATAGGCCGAGAAATACAACTGCAGGTCGGGGCGATCCTGCCGTGGATCGCTGCGGGTGAAGGCGCCGACTTCGTAGGGGCCGAGTGTCATCGGTCCGGTGTGTGCAATCGCGTAGCGCAACAGGTCAGGGACGCGACCGATTCCACGGAATCGGCGATTCAGGCCCCGAGCCCCGACGAGACGATGTGGCATCGAAAAGTTGAGATGGTCGCGAAGGTTCTCACCCACGTTGGGGCTGTGGTGAATGACCCCGACACCAAGACGACGCAGGCGTTCGGCATCACCGATGCCCGACAACTCGAGAAGCTTGGGAGACAACACCGACCCACTTGCCACGATCACCTCGCCGCGCAGGGCAATACGAACGCGACGATCCTTCACGCGCACGTGCACCGCGTATGCACGTTTGCCGTCGAACTCGATGCGCTCCGCCGTCGCACCGGTGATGACATCGAGATTCTTGCGCGAGCGAACCGGGTCGAGGAATGCCGTCGCGGAGCTTTCCCGCCGACCATCGCGCACCGAGTGCGCATACCAGCCCACGCCGTCGAGGTCGGGATGATTGAGATCGTCGCCGCGGTCGGGCAGGCCTGCCTGTCGGGACGCCGCAATGAAAGCTTCGGCGATGGGATAGCGAAACGGTCCGATTGAAATACGCACCGGTCCACCTGAACCGCGGGTCTCGCTTGCGCCAAGTTCGTGGTCTTCGATCGCGCGGTACGCGGCGAGCATCGATTCCCATCCCCATGCACTTCCGCCGGCTCGTTCCCAGTCGTCGTAGTCGTGTTTGTGCCCGCGCGACCAGATCATGCCGTTCACGGAGCTGCCGCCGCCGAGCACGCGACCATTGACCCAGGTTTCGCCGATGTCGACCCGGTCGAGCCGAGGCCGTGACACGGGGAATCGCCACGTGAATCGCGGCGACGAGGACACGACGGCGATGCCCTTCGGCATCGCGATGAGAGGGTGGGAATCCTTGCCGCCGGCTTCGATGAGAAGGACGCGGTTGGACGGATTGGCCGACAGGCGGTTTGCCATCACGCACCCGGACGCGCCACCACCGATCACGATGTCGTCGTAGGTCTCTTCGCCGATCGTTCGTTCAGTCACGTGCGGATGTTAGGTGCACCCGGAAACGAAAAAGAGCGGGGCTTGCGCCCCGCTCTTTCCCAGTTCTTGGCTTGGCTGGATCAGCCGACTGCCCAGAGCTTCTTCAGCTGGTCGAGGTAACCCTCAGGTCCCTTCCAGTTCTGGAGTCCACCCGAATCGAGGATCGCCTTGGCGGCGTCGGGGGTGTCGATGAAGAAGGTGCTCAGCTTGGCTGCTTCGCGCTCGTCGGTGAAATCAACGCCAGCGGCGTCGAGGACGCAAGCGTGGAACATGAGACCGAGAGCCATGGCCTTCGGGTTCGAGGTCCACACCGAGTGCGTGCCGTCAACAACTTCCTGCAGGTTCGGTGCCGAGAAGTCGATACCGGTGAGCTTCACCTTGTCCGAGAGGCCAGCAGTCTTGATGGCTTCCGAAACACCGGTCGGCAGACCGCCGAAGGCGAAGTGCACGTAGTTGGTGTCCGGGTTCTCCTGAAGGTACGACACCACGAGCTGCGGGATCTTGCCAGCGCCGAGGTCGTCGATCGTGACCGGGAGGCCTTCGAACTTGCAGGTCGGGCAACCGGCAGCGAGGCCGGCCTTCAGACCCTCTTCTTCGGCGACGAGCACCTGGAAGTCACGGATGTTCACCATGACGACGTTTGCGGCGCCCTTCGAGTCGGCGATCATCCACGAAGCCATGCGCTCACCGTTGGCGTACACCGAGGTGTCGTCGCCCATGGTGGTGAGGAGGCCTTCGATGCCGCCGTCGACCGTCTGCGGGTCTTCGGTGGTGTAGCCGAAGGCGAACTTGATGCCCTTGGCGACTGCTGCGTCGAACTGCTCCTGGAAGAGAGCAAGCGGCGAACCGGTGATGGTGATGTAGTCAGCACCCCAGTCGATGGCCTGCTGCACGCCGGGGGCGGGCTCGAAGCTCTTGATGTTGATGGTCTTCAGTTCCCAACCGAGGGCATCGGCGAATGCCTGGGCATCCTCGCCGACTTCTGCACAGCTCGGAAGTTCGCAGGCGAGCCATGCGATCTTCTTCTTCGGTGCGGGCTCGGTGAGCGAAGAGGTCACCGGAATCTCGGTCGGAATCTGGCGCAGCTGGTCGACGATCGCCTGGGCGGCCGCGACCGGGTCGTCGGCAGGTGCCGCCGAGTCCGTTGTTGCTGCAGTGTCGGCCGGGGCCGTGGTCTCTTCGGTTGCCGTGGTTTCGGCGGCTGCTGTGGTGTCTGCGGTTGAGGCATCGTCTCCGCCGTCATCGCCGCATGCCGCGGCGACAAGGCTGAAAGCGAAGACGGCTGCCGCGATCCGGGCTGTGCGTTTGCGCATTCTTTCCCCTCTTTTGTGAGTTAGGTATTTGGTGTGGGTAACAGGTGGTAACTCGACGACGAACCGAGGGTGGAACCCCTCGGAGTCGCCCGTCACACGCTACGGGCAAGTGGGGGGTGTCGCAATAGTTGGAAGGACCCGAGAGACCCTGCACCCTACAAATTTGTTCAGTGGAGGCGCCGCACACACCGGCACTGCCAGCGGTAATGCCATATGTCACTTACGCCCTGCGTATCATGACGGGACGCAGCCGAGCGCAAACGGCGCGAGACGACCTTGGGGGGGTGCGATGGGCATCACGCTACATATTCATTCTTTGTCGAAGACCTTCCCTGGGCAGGTCGCACTTCGCGATGCGGCCCTCGACATCGAAGAGGGCGAAATTCATGCTCTCGTTGGCCAGAACGGCTCGGGCAAGTCGACCCTCATCAAGATCCTCGCCGGCTTCCACCAGCCCGATGCGAATCATGTCGTCACGATGCGCGGAGCCGAATTCGAAATTGGCAACGCCGCCGCCGCCCATGCGGCTGGCATCCGCTTCGTGCACCAAGACCTTGGTCTCGTCGAATCCGTCAGCACGGTCGAGAACTTGGCGCTCGGCTTTGGTTACGACACCAGCTTCGGCAAGCGAATCAAATGGCGCTCGGAAGCCAAGCGTGCCAAGCAATTGCTTGCCGACTTGGGCTTCGACATCAACGTGCGTGCGCCGGTTGCGACACTCGGTGCGGCCGAACGCACGGGTGTCGCCATCGCTCGCGCACTCCAAGACCTCGACGCGGGTGTGTCGATCGTGGTCCTCGACGAACCCACCGCAGCCCTGCCCGGCGCCGACGTCGACCGTCTCTTCGATGCGGTGCGTCGATTGAAGGCTCGTGGAATCAGCGTCATCTTCGTGTCGCACCACCTCGAAGAAGTCTTCGAAATCGCCGACCGCGTCACCGTTCTGCGCGACGGTCAAGTCGTTGGAACCAAGAGAACGTCAGAGCTCACCATGGACTTGCTCATCGAGATGATCGTTGGTCGCAAGGTTGTTGCGCGGTCCGCCGATCGAGCAGTATCGGCCGCAACGCCACCACGTTTCGTCGTTGAGAACCTTGTTGGCCCGGGCGTGAACGGGCTGTCCTTCGAGGTGCGACCAGGTGAGGTTCTCGGTGTGACCGGCCTCACCGGTTCGGGTCGCGACACGCTGGTTGGTTTGCTCTCGGGCGCAACCCCCCGATTCGATGGACGGGTGACGATCGACGGTGACGAAATCCCGAACGCCCAACCCCGAGGAGCAATCAAGCGCGGCCTTGCCTTCGTGCCGGTCAACCGCGTCCGCAACGGTCTTCTCCCGACGATGAGCGTCCGTGCCAATCTCACGATCGCCGACGTCGAGCGCAACAAGAAGGGCTGGCGCCTCAGCCATCGCGACGAAAAGGCGGAATCGAATGACTGGGTGAGTCGCTTGAGTGTCGTCACCGCGGGTACCGAGGTGCCGATTGCGACACTCTCGGGCGGGAATCAGCAAAAGGTGATGATGGCGCGCAGCTTCCGTCTGTCGCCCAAGGTTCTGTTGGTCGACGAACCCACGCAAGGTGTCGACATCGGCGCGAAGGAAGAAATCCACTCCTTCGTCGACCAAGCCGCAGACAATGGCGCGGCCGTGGTTGTGTGCTCGACAGACTCGAGCGAACTTGCCCGAGTGTGTGACCGGATTCTTGTGATGTACCGCGGCGAGGTCGTTGAAACGATCTCACGCGAAACCGGCATCACCGCAGAAAACATCGACAGGGCCCTGCTTGCAGGGTCGACGCTCGCGAATTGACGAATTGGCGAAAGGACAACACGTGAACACCGAAACAAGAGGTACTCCCAAGGCATCACTGCTGACACGCCTCGGGCTCGACCGATTCAGCGCGCTCTACCTGTGGGGTGCCTTCATGATCGTGTTCGGACTCTGGAAAACCGACACGTTCATCAGCAGCGCCACATTCAAGTTGACCCTTGGAGAGAACGTACCCATCGGTCTTCTCGCGCTTGCATTCCTCATTCCGCTGGCGACGAACTCGTTCGACTTGTCGATTGGTGCGATGTGCTCGCTGTCGCTCGTCATCGCAACGTTTCTGCAGAACGACGCCGAACGGAGCTTCAACCTTCCCGGTGGCGTCACGGCTCTCATTGCGGTGCTCGTGTGTTCGTGCGTCGGATTTCTCTCCGGCTTTGTCGTTGTGAAATTACGGGTCAACTCGTTCATTGCGACCCTCGGTGTCAGCCAATTGGTGACCGCAATCGTGTTGAAGGTCTCCGACAACCGGCAGATCACCAGTGCCTACTCCGACACCTACCTGCAGTGGGGTCGCCGCGAGGTCCTCGGTCTTCCGATTCTCTTCATCTACTTCATGATCATCGCGGTCATTCTGTGGTTCATTCTCGAACACACTCCCGCCGGTCGCTACCTGTTCGCCACCGGCGGCAACGTCGATGCGGCACGTCTCGCCGGTGTGCGGACCGACCGCATGATCTGGGGTTCGCTCGTCGCGTCAGCGACGCTCGCGGGTGTCGCCGGCATTCTCTTGTCGGCGAAGATCGGCTTCTTCTCGTCGGCAACCGGCCCGGGCTACTTGTTCCCCGCAATTGCCGCGGTGTTCTTCGGAGCATCGCAGTTGTCGCGTCGCCCGAACGTGTGGGGCACCGTGCTCGCCCTCTACGCACTCGCGTTCGGTATCAAGGGCCTGCAGCTCGTCGTCGGTGCGGGTTCGTTCTGGGTCGAGCCACTGTTCCAGGGAACAACGCTCATCATCGCCGTCGCACTTGCGAGCCAGCAGGGTGTGGCGCGAATTCGCAGGAAGCGCGCCGCGTAAGTGGCGGGCAACTACGACGACGTCAGCGTCTTTGCGCTCTCTTCCGAGCGCGAAGAAGTGCTGTTGAACAAACAGACCGAGTGTTGTCTCATGTGGACCACCGACTCGGGCGATCCTGTCGGTGTCTACATGAACTTCGTGTGGGCCAAGGGCAGCTTCTGGCTCACCGCAACAACGCAGCGCGCCCGCATGAAGGCCTACAAGAAGCGTCCGCGCGGCGCGATTGCCATCACCAGCCGCGGTACCGATATCGGAATCAGCCAAGCGGTCACGTACAAAGGTGACATCGTTCTGCACGACTCCGACGACGTGAAGAAGTGGTTCTACGCGGCACTCGCCGCCCGCGTGCGACCCGAAAGCGTCGACCGCCAGCGGGCATTCGTCGAGCACCTCGACACCCCGATGCGTCAGGTGATCGAGCTGAAGCCCGATGTGCGCATCGGTTTCGACTCCGATGCCATGTTCAAAGGCTCGGCCGTCGGGCCGAGCCGAACGCAGGTGTGATCGTCCCTAGATGATGTTCAGCGCGTCGAGGAAGCTCGCCGCGGCTGACTCGTCACCGGTGATCTTGCAGTGCTCGCGCCAGTCCGAGCGCTTTGTGCCCCAGTTGATGAACGCGTGACCGTTGCTGCTGGCGTCGGCGACGGCGCCCGCGTTCTTGCCCGGGGTCACGACGATGTCGTCACCGGCAGGGGAGATGGTCCAACTGCCGCCACCGGGACCCGTGAGGGTCAGGGTGATCGGAGCCGAGAGCGTGCGACCCAGACCCTGTTGCATCTGGGGCATGCCGGTGATCATCCATCCGATTGCCGGCGCGAGACGCTGCGCATCGGCATCGGCGACGTTGCGCTCGATCGGGCCCTCGGGGGCGAGAAGGTCGATGCGCAGGTGGCAGTAGTGGTCGAACGCATACGCGTCGGCGAGGGAGTGCATGGGATAGGTGCCGAGATCGGCGAGCGGAATCGGAGTCGAGGCCAGGGGCTCTTCCTGCATCGACTCGATGACGGCAACCGCCTGGTCGCAAAAGGCGAGGTACTCATCGAGAATCTGCTGGTTCGACCACGCCTTGCGCGGTTCGACGAGCATGTCCATCATCCGCTCGGCGGGCAGGTTGATTGGCTCGGCCGGCGGGGGAGACGGGTCGACGGTTTCCTTGTAGTTCGAGCTCATGTGAGCGACGAGGTCGCGCACGCTCCAGCCCTGACAGCCACTCGGCCGGGACCATTCCTCATCGGAAAGGGTGGTGATGACCGACTTGACCTCCGCAACGGCCAACTTGAGCGCTGCCAGACCTTCCTTCGACACGATTCCCCTCCTGGTTCGGTGATTTTCGGGACGTTTTGGGCGCCCCGTTTTCCGCCTCTTTGACGCACGGCTACTCTACGCAAACGCCCGAGGGCCGGGCGAGAAGAACAGGGGTTTTCGATGGAACTTCAGGGCAAAGTTGCGCTGGTGACCGGAGGGACGCGCGGAATTGGCCGCGCGATCGCCGAGCACTTCCTGGCCGAGGGCGCAAGTGTCGTTGTGAACGGCCGCACGCCGGCAAAGGGTGAGCAGGCGCTGCGTGAAATGAACGCCGGCGATCGGGCGCACTTCATCGCGGGCGACGTGAAGAGCCGCGAGGGCTGCGAGGCGCTCATCAAGGGCACGATCGAGCGCTACGGCAAGATCGACATTCTCGTCAACAACGCGGGTGGTGGCACGGGCCACGCCCCCATTGTCGACCTCGAGGACTGGGCCCTCGAAGACGCCCTCAAGTGGAACCTCTGGTCCACCTTTTGGTGCACGCAGTACGCGTTGCGCGACATGTTGCCGCGCAAGTGGGGCCGCATCATCAACATCTCGTCGGTCGAGGGCAAGCACGGCAAGCCGGGCGTGTCGATCTACGTCATGGCCAAGCACGCGATCAACGGCTTCACCAAGTCGTGTGCACAAGAGATTGGTACGCAGGGCGTCACGATCAACTGCATCTGCCCCGGCGCCATCGAGACCGACATCATGAAAGACGAGGGTCCCGCGGCCGCGCAGGCGATGGGCCTCACCTACCAGGGACTGCTCGACTGGTTCGCTTCGGAAGCGGCCATCAAGCGCCTCAACACCGTTGAAGAGGTCGCGGTCGTCGCGGTTCTCCTCGCGTCCGAGGCCGGTGGCGGCATGACGGGAACGATGTACTCCGTCGACGGCGGCACGGCCGCTTACTGATCAGGGAAGAACGAGAGACAAGGGACGAATCATGGGAAAGCTCGACGGAAAAGTTGCAGCAATCACGGGCGGTACGCGCTCGATCGGACGCGGAATGGCCGAGGCCTTCCTGCGCGAGGGCGCGAAGGTCGTCGTCAACGGACGCGATGCGGCAAAAGGTGAACAGGCGCTGAAGGAAATGGGCGGCGGACCGAACATCGCCTTCTTTCCCGGCGACGCGCGTGTTCAGTCGACGGCCGACGGCATCGTCGACTTCGCAATCGAAAAGTTCGGCAAGCTCGACATCATGTGCCTGAACTCGGGTGGTGTGCAGAACACCGCACCTGTTCACATGATGACGAACGAAGAGTGGCAGCTCGAAATGGACTGGAACCTCAACTCGGTGTTCTGGGGCATGCGCAAGGCGCTCAACCACATGATCCCGCGCCAGTCGGGACGCATCATCGTCACCTCGTCGGTCGAGGGCAAGCTGGGCAAGCCCGGTATTCCCGGCTACGCGGCCACCAAGCACGCGGTTCTCGGCCTCATGAAGGCGGCAGCCAAGGAAGTCGGCACGTTGAACATCACCGTCAATGCGATTCTTCCCGGCCTCATCGAAACCGACATCGTCCGCGAAACCGGCCCGGAGAGCGCAAAGATGATGGGCGTCGAAACCTATGAGGGACTCCTCGAGATGTTCGCCCAGGAAGCCGCGATCAAGCGCCTCAACACCGTCGAGGAAGTTGCCGCGGCCGCGGTGATGCTCGCCTCCGACGCCGCAGCCGGCATCACCGGCACGTCGTGGGCCGTCGACGGCGGCACCCTCCCCTACTAACCCCAAGGGTTCTCGGTGTGAAAAGACCCGCTTTTCGCACCGTTACACACCGAGAAACGCACACCTCTCCGCCTCGGAGGACGTGACGCGCGCTCGTTAGCGTTTTCTCGTCGCGCCTTGTCGCGGGGAGGGACCCATGTCGAAATACTTGTCGCTGTTTCAGCCGATCACGGTTGGGCGAATGAATCTCACCCATCGTTTGATGGTGCCGCCGCACTCGGCTGGCGCCAGCAATTTCATGGGCAACGAGGAACAGTTCCAGAAGTTCGTGCAGTACTACGTCGCGCGCGTGAAGGGTGGCAACGAGTGGGTCGGCGGCGGTCCGGTGTTCGTGAAGAACCCGCTGCCACTCGGCTTCGAACCGACCGGAGTCGGAGCGAATGGCCCGGGACACTTCCGCAACCCGCTGTATCCCGACCGGGTGAAGCGGATGATGGACGCTATCCACGAAGCAGGTGGCTACGGCACGGTCCAGATGGTGTTGCAGGGCGGCAAGCCGCTTTCGCCGTCGCAAGAGCCGAGTGGCTACGCCGACTTCAAGATCCCTCACGCGATGGATCGCGACGAGATTGCATGGATGATCAAGGAGTACGGAGAGTCTGCCGCGATTGCGATCGCGCAAGGTGTCGACGTCATCGAGTTGCACGCAAACCACGACGACTTGTTGCAATGGTTCCTTTCACCGAAGACCAACAAGCGCACCGATGAATACGGTGGCGACGAAGAAGGTCGGCGCAAGTTCCTGAAGGACGTCGTCGACTCGATCCGCGCCCACCAACCGCACAACGTGACACTGGGGCTGCGTTTGTGCATCGACGAACTGCTCGACGGCGGCTACGACGTGAACTACTGCCGCTATCTCTTGGAGAAGTTCACGCAGGACGGCACCGTCGACTATTTCTCGCTCGACGTCGGCAACAACTGGGGTGTCCCGTCGTACATCCAACTCGGGGCGCACCCCGAAGGCCACTGGGCCGACCTCTGT
>JAGWWV010000121.1 GCA_018970175.1 Acidobacteriota bacterium | reverse complement strand
GGGCGTTCCTGGGTGAAGTCGAAGAACGGGTCGGGGTCGATACTGCCGACGATGGTGACAACACGGTCGCGTACGCACCATTCGATGGCTTGCGTCGCGGCGCTCGACACGTCGAACCATCCGCGCAGTGCGATGAGGAAGACCGGATCACGCAGGGGTGCGATGTCGTCCCAACTTGCGGTGAGAACGTCGTCGGACTTCACACCCCGAATTCAACCACCGATTTCAGGCACCCAAGCGCTCGACCACGAAATCGATGCAGCGCGTCAATTGGCGCACGTCGTCGGGGTCGATGGCGGGGAACATGCCCACTCGCAACTGGTTGCGACCCAGTTTGCGGTAGGAGTCGGTGTCGACCACGCCGTTGGCGCGGAGTGCGGCGTTGATGTCGCCCGCTTCGACACCGTCGAGGTCGATGGTGCCCACAACGGCCGACCGTTCGGCGGGTTTGGCCACGAACGGAGCGGCCCACGGACGCGACTCGGCCCACGAATAGAGGTGGTCGGACGATTCCTTCGACCGCGAGACGCACCACGACAGGCCACCGTTGTCGAGCATCCAGCGAATCTGTTCGTCGAGGAGAATCAACGTGCCGAGCGCCGGCGTGTTGTACGTCTGGTTGGCGACGCTGTTGTCGAGGGCGATCTTCATGTCGAGAGAAGCGGGACACCAGCGCTTCGACGCCGCGATCTTCTTCACGCGTTCGACGGCCGCGGGCGAACACGCCGCAATCCACAAGCCGCCGTCGGCTGCGAAACACTTCTGCGGTGCGAAGTAGTACACGTCGACTTCTGCCGGATTCCACGGCAGGCCTCCCGCGGCCGAGGTTGCATCGACAACGACAAGAGCTTCGCCGGCAAACGAAGGTCGGGCGAGCGTCATTGCCACGCCGGTCGAGGTTTCGTTGTGGGTGAATGCATAGACGTCGACGTCGGCCTTCGTCGCCGCCGGGTGCGTGCCCGGATCGCTCGATACCACGACGGGGTCGCCGAGATGCGGCGCGGCTGCGGCGGCCTCGGCGAACTTCGACGAGAACTCGCCGAACACGAGGTGCTCGCTGCGCGATTCGACGAGCCCGAAGGTTGCGACGTCCCAGAACACGGTCGACCCGCCGTTGCCGAGGACGATCTCCCACCCGTCGGGCAGGCCGAAGAGAGAGGTGAGCCCGGAACGCACCGAGCCGACCAAGTTCTTCACGGGTGCCTGACGGTGTGAGGTGCCCATGAGGGCTGCGCCACGACCCGAGAGCGCGGCCAGTTGTTCGGGCCGGACCTTCGAGGGGCCGCAGCCGAAGCGGCCGTCGCGGGGCAAAAGTTCGGACGGGATGCGAATTTCTTGGGGGGTTTTCGCGTTCACCGTGACATCATTTCACCCATGACCTCCCCAGCAAAAGCGCGGGTTTCGGCCCGCCTCGCCGCAATCGCAGAGTCCGCAACGTTGGCCGTCGACGCCAAGGCGAAGGCGCTGAAGGCCAAGGGTGAGAACGTCATCGGTTTCGGCGCGGGGGAACCCGACTTTCCGAC
>JAGWWV010000056.1 GCA_018970175.1 Acidobacteriota bacterium | reverse complement strand
GGCGGGACGCGCCGCGGTTGGTGAAGTCACCGAGATGGGCCAGGGTGTCCGTGTCGCACTGCGTTCGAGCGATCCGTTCGTGCGGTGGGAAACCGCCAGCGTCATCCGCGGAGCGGCGAAGGGAACCGTGTCCGCGATCGCGTACGCGGCGATCGGCGACATCACCGCGTCGCAGTTCAAGGCTCTCGCGTCCATCCAGCGCGAACTCGGGGCCGACGTCCGTTTGACGAACCGCCAGAACGTGGCGTTCCGAAACCTCACCGAGGATCAACTGCGCGTCCTCTACGACCGCCTCGAGACAATCGGCATGGCGCGTCCGGGCGCCGAACTTGCCCGCGACGTCGTGGCCTGCCCCGGCGCCGACACCTGCAACATCGCCGTCACCCAGTCGCGTGGTCTCGCCAAGGCAATCGGCGATCGTCTCGAAGAAGAGGGCCTTGCCGAGGTGGGCGGCGTCCGCATCAACATCTCGGGTTGCACCAACAGTTGCGGCCAGCACCATGCGGCGGACATCGGCTTGTTCGGTGCCGAGCGCCGTGCACATGGCAAGTCACTGCCTGGCTACCAGTTGCTTCTCGGTGGTTACGTCGGCAACGAGCAGATCCACTTCGGTGAAAAGGCGTTGCGCGTGCCGGCCAAAGCCGCACCGGAAGCGGTTGCACGCGTGGTGCGACGCTTTGCCAACGAACGCGACGCCGGCGAGACCTTCCAAGGGTGGCTGTCACGCAACGGCGGGGCGGGCCAGGTCGCAGGCGACCTGCGCGACCTCGACATCGTGCCCACGCCCGACGACGCACCGGAATTCTTCGTCGATTACGACGAGACCGGGCCCTTCGTGGCGGCAGCGGGCGAATCGGAGTGCGCAACATGACGATGACACACCCCACACTCGAAACCGACGAGATCCGCGGGCTGAACGCCGAGTTCGAATCGGCGCAACCCACCGACATCCTCGCGTGGGCGGCGAAGAAATTCGGTCACGGTCTCGCAGTGACGTCGAGCTTTGGCGACCCGATTCTCGCTCACCTCGCCTGGACGACGATTCCTGGCATCGAGGTGTCGCTCATCGACACGCAATACCTGTTCGCCGAGACGATCTGGTACGCCAAGCACCTTGCCGACCGGACAGGCGGCAACCTGCGCATCCTCACCCCCGCGTCCGACGTGGGCCGCGACGACCTGTGGATGCGCGACACCGATCTGTGCTGCGGTGTCCGCAAGGTGGCCCCGCTCGAACACATGCTGGCCAACCGCTCAGCTTGGGTGACGGGCCTGCGTCGCGACGATGGACCGACGCGCGCGCAGACACCCATCGTCTTCCACGACGTTTTGCGTGACGTCATCAAGGTGAACCCGATCGCGAACTGGACCGACGCCGACGTCGCGTCGTACATGCTCGACAACGATCTCCCCCAGCACCCTCTCGTCGATCGGGGTTACACCTCGATTGGTTGCTGGCCATGCACCGCACCCGCTAGCGACCCCAACGACAAGCGCGCGGGACGTTGGGCCGGGCAGTCGAAGACCGAGTGCGGCCTACACGGAGGCCCGGTTCTCCAGCAGTAGGCGGTCGACCTCGTCGTCGGACACCTGCCCGAAGTCGACGTAGAACTGACCGACGCCGAAAAAGTGCGGCTCTTCGCTGACGCACACGCATTCGTCGGCTGCGTCACCGATGTTCTCGCGCCAGTCGATCGGTGCGACGGGAACCGCCAGCACGACCCGTGATGCGCCTCGCCTGCGAGCCGACATGCAGGCCGCTTTCGCCGTCGCCCCGGTTGCAATGCCGTCGTCGACGACAATCGCCGTGCGACCGAGCATCGGCACCGCCGGCTGAATTGCCCGCAGATGGTGCACCCGCGCGCGCAACGCCCGCTCCTCGCACGTTTCGACTTCCGCGGCTTCGCTCTTAAGTATTCCCGTCGACTTCACCGTGTCGTGCTCGATGACGCGAACCCCACCCTCCCCGATGGCACCGAACGCAAGCTCGGGCTGGTACGGGACGCCGAGCTTCCGCACCGGCACCACGTCGAGCGGTGCGTGCAGTACACGGGCGACCTCCGCCGCCACGGGAACGCCGCCCCGAGGTAAACCGAGAACGACTGCGTTCGAGTCGTGCCAGGCAAGAAGACGTGTGGCGAGCTGGCTCCCCGCGTCGGCACGATTCGCGAACTTCACGCGTTCACGGTACGAGACCGTGCCCGGCAGAACCGCTGACGGATCTACCGAAACGCCGGCATCACTTCTTTTGCAAAGAACTCGACTGCGGGCTCCCAGACACCCTCGACACGGGGACCGTTGAAGTAGACGGCGAGCTCATCGAACCCGATCGCATCGTGCCAGCGCGTGATTTCGTCGATGCACATGTCGGGCGTTCCCGCAATCGCACGGTTGTGGACGAATTCGCGGAAGTCAACCCGTTCGTCGTGGGCGACACGTTGGAGCACGGGATCCTCGGCGTCTCCGCGCGTACCCGCGTGCCAGTAGTACTTGTGGAACTCGCGGGCCGGCCCGAACCACTGTTCCTCGACGACCGCCTGTGTCGGACCCGCCCAGGTTTCCCGCATCAAGCAGATGTACGGGGTGACGCCCGCTGCCGCACACTGTTGGCGATACGAGTCGGCGAGAGACTTGACGACGGGCAGCGTCTCCATGGGAAGAGAGAACCAGCCGTCGCACACGTTTGCCGCACGTTTGATTCCGGTCTTCGATGTTCCCCCGCCCAGGATCGGTGGGTGCGGTTTCTGCACGCAGGGTGGGTCGACCAAGTTGTCGGGGATGTCGAAGAAGTCACTTTTCCAACCATGGCGCCCGGTCGACCATGCGTGCTTCATGTAGCGCACCATGTCGGTGAGTCGCTTGCCCCGTGAGTCGAACGCCACGTTGTAACCCGCGTACTCATATGGCCGGTAGCCCACACCGACACCAAGCGTGACGCGACCGCCCGACACCTGGTCGACCTGCGACACCTGCTCGATGACGTTGACGGGATGATGGAGGGCGGCAAGGTAAATACCGGTGCCGAGTCTGATGTGTTCCGTGCGTGATGCGAGCGCGCCCAGCACCACCATCGGTGCCGAGGCATCGGGAGTGTCACTGGTGAAAGAGTGGTGACCGATGTAGCCGGTGTGGAAACCGAGTCGGTCGAGCATCTCGGTCGCCCTGTACATCCGCTCGTACGGTTTTTTAGCCCCCGGTTCGATGAGACGCGGAATGAACGAACTGATGCGGAACGGTGTCGTCATCAGATCGCCCGCGTCACCGCGGCCGCCTGATGGATCGAGGCCATGATCGAGTTGGTACCCGTCACATCGCCCACCAAGTGCACCTTCACCCCCGCCGGTGCGTACTGCGCGATTTCACGGTTCGGGTGGTTGTAGGTCACGAGCACGACGGTGTTGGCGGGAATCGCACGCTTGCGTTCGGTGAACGGCACGCCGATCAACACCTCGTCGTGGGTGATGGCCTGCATGTAATGGCCACCGATGAAGTCGAAGTTCCCCGACATGAGACGCTCTTTCGACGCCTCGACGGTGGCCGGCGGGAACGGGATCATTGCCCCGAGCGAGTCGTACCGACTGACCATCGTCACCTTCGCACCCGCATCGACCAGGGCGTCGGCCACGGAAATGGCCTCGAATGTTCCCGTGTCGTCGTAGATAAAGCAATCGCCGTTGATTTCGGCACGACCACCGAAACCGAACACGTCCCACGAGGTGTAGACGTGGGGCAGGTCTGCGCCGCTGATGGGCGTCGACGGCGTCGACAACTGGAATCCGTCGCGACGCGGTGTCGATCCGGTGGCGACGACCACCTCGTCGGGCTTCTCCGACTCGATCGTGTCGGGGTCGGCAAACGTTCCGAGATGGATCCGCACGCCGAGTCGTTCGATCTCGCGCGAGAGGAAGTCGGTGATTGCAGCGAGGTCACTGCGGTGCGGCGCGCGCGACGCGATTGCCACCTGCCCGCCGAGTTGCCGCGTGGCCTCGTAGAGCACCACGTCGTGCCCCCGCAGTGCCGCCGTGCGCGCGGCTTCGAGGCCGGCGGGACCGCCGCCGATGACGAGAACCTTCTTCTTCACCGGCGCAGGGGCGACGGGCTCGAAGGGAACCGTCTGTTCATTGGCCGCCGCCACGTTGACGACGCAGCTCAATTTTCCGGTCGCCATCAACTGCGCGACGCAACCCATGTTCGAGCCGATGCAGGGGCGAACCAGGTCTTCCTCGCCTCGCTGGCCCTTGTTGACCAGTTCGGGGTCGGCAATGAGCGCGCGCACCATCGACACGACGTCACCCGCGCCGCTTTCGACGATGTGGTTCGCGTGATCCAGGGTCATGATGCGACCGACCACGATCGTCGGTTTCGACACAACCGGGGTGATGACTTCGTTCGGCTTCATTTCGTGACCGAGAGGGTCTTCCATCGTCGAGAGAAGCTTGTGGAACCGCCAGTACGAGCCCATGTGCAACGACACGTAGTCGACGTACTTCTCGACGTACTTGGCGATATCGGCGTTGTCCTGGGGTGTCAGACCACCCGGGATGTACTCCTCGTTCGGCAGTCGGATTCCGACACAGAAGTCGTCGCCGACCGCGCGGCGGATCTCCTCGAGGGTTTCGACGAGGAACCGCATCCGATTCTCGAACGAACCGCCGTACTGGTCGTCGCGCTGGTTCGTGGCCGGTGACATGAACTGCTGCAACAGATATCCGCTCGACGCGTGGACATCAATGCCGTCGAGTCCCCCTTCGCGGATGCGCCGCGCCGCGTCGCCGAACGCCTTGACGACGTCGCCGATCATGTCGGTGCTCATCGGCATCGGAATCGTTCCGATGTTTGGGCTCGGAATCGCACTGGCCGACCAAGGGAACGGCGACTTGCGGGGTTTGGTGGCTGCGCCCGGGTGGTACACCTGCGCGAACATCTTCATGCCGTAGGGGCGCATCCGGTCGGCGATCTCGCGGTAGATCGGAATGATCGAGTCGTTGTAGAGCGGCATCAGCGACGGCGCGCTGTCGTGCACGCTGGTCGCCTCGAGCGTGCTCATCGCCACCCCACCACGGGCCCGCGCCTCGTGATAGGCGATCAGACCTTCGCCGGTGAGCAACGTTCCGTGTGCTGAACGGACGATGCGATTCTTCAGCTCGACGCCACCGATGGTGATCGGCTGGAACAGACTTGCGTAGCGCACGTTTTCCCCCTCCAGGTCCGGGAGGTTTCGTGCCCCCCGCCGCTATTTCTTGTCGGCCACCTTGGCGATTCGAAACAGCGTGAGAACGAGAATAAGCGACGCAGAAGCGCCCACGAATGTCAGAGCGTCGAGGGGGTCCTTCTGCTTCAGGAGACCCTCGATGCCCTTGACGGCAACGAAGATGACGAGGATGTCGATGATCGACTTCTTCAGGTCGTCGAGTGAGTCGATTTTAAGCCACTGTGGCACATCGAGTTCGCCGATGAACAGCTCGTACAGGCCGATCACGATGATGAACTGGACGAGCGCGAGCAGGTAGGTGTCGATGGTTTTGAGAAGTGACACCACCTGGTCGTCGCTTCGCCACTTGCCCTGGAAGAGATCGTCGACGAACAGCACCGTTCGGGCAATCGACCAGCCGAACGTGGCGACCGACGTGACCAACAGCCCAATGACGGCGATGATGGCGATGTAACGGGCGGGACCGAGAACCTTGCTCAGTGGCATGGACAATTCTTAGTGGATTGCCACTCAGTGGATGGTGACCGTGCCGGCGTTGCCGTCGACGGTGACCGTGACGCCGCTCGGAATCCGCGCCGTGGCGTTCTCGACCGAGGGAACGCAGGGAATGCCGAGTTCCCGCGATGCGATCATCGCGTGACTACCCACCGCACCCACGTTCACCACGACCGCCGACGCCGCGAGGAAGAGCGGAGCCCAGGACGGGTCCGTCTGGGGTGCAATGAGAACGTCGCCCGGCTCGAAGTCGTCGAGTTGCGCCGGGTCGAGAATGACACGTGCGGTACCGGTGGCGACGCCGCTCGATGCCGCGACGCCCTTCAGCACGTCACCCGACTTGGCGACATCGACCTGGGCGGCGGTGCGCTTCTTCCATTGCGAAATCGGGGCCACCTTGCCGTCGACGGCGAACGGCGGCTCGACATCGAAGAGCGTGCGGTATGCCGCGTGACGCTCGGCCAATTTCTTGGTGTAACGCTCGGGATGAATGCCGAATTCGTCGACTTCGTCGGCCATCAACATGAAGATGTGCTCGATCTCGCCGAGCAGACCTTGGGCCACCATGCGTCGTGCAATTTCACGCATCGGCTCGCGGATTTCGCCCACCAGCTTGATGCAGTTCGCCTTGTAGCGCTCGCGCGCGCTCAGGAACAGCGTCGAGGCCCGCATTCCGGCCTCGAACGTTCCCAGCGTCTCGGCATCACCGGCAAGTTTTGCCCGCACGTCGGCGAGCACACGGTCGCGCTCGGCCACGGCTTCGGCACGCCTCGCGGCCGGGTCGTCGGCGTCGCTCATGAGACGCATGCGGTCGACGGTCGCAAGGGCCACGTCGGGCCTGGCCTCCCACGACAACGCGATGACGTCCCACTCCGCGGGTCCGCGAGACCCGTAATGAAAGAGGAAGTCGTCGAGTGCGGCCACGAAACCCTTTGTGTCAGCCGATGACGACGCGCGCAAGCGCTCGGTGAGCCCCACAACGCCCCGGTCGAACTCGGCGCCGATCTCTTTCGACGCCCGCACCAGGCGGGAGAGTCGCCAAATTGCGCGCGGTGGTTCGGCCGAGTCGGCCTCGATACCGGCGAGCAAACGCACCGACATCGACGGATCGCCGAGCGCCTCGGTGATCGCCCCGACCACTCCCGTTCCGATCGACGACAAGGTCGACGAGATCATTCCGGTCATCATCGCCTGGCGCAACAGCGGCACCATCGAGCGAGCGCGGTTCATCAGTTCGAAGTTGTCGAGGGTCGAAAAGTCGGGTCGCGTCGCCCGGGCGGTGTCGGCCATCACCTTGTCGGCTTCGATTTGCGGGTACGACTCGGTCGTCAGCACCCAACCCGCGGTTGCGCCGAGTTTCTCCGCGTGCCGCGCCGACTCGTGCCACGGTTCGGCGTGATACGCGGGCACTTCGTCGCGCTCGTCGAAGAACGCCTTGTCGATCGCCTCGGGTGACGCACCGGGCATGCGTGCGCCGAACAACCGGGTGTACGACAACGGGTTGTAGATGTAGCCGCCGAACACGCCGAACATCGTCGGGTCGATGGGGTTCTCGACCTCGTCCCAGTCGAACACACCGATCGTGCTGTAGGCGTCGACGAGACCCTTGCCGAGCGCGGTGCGCAGGTACGTCGTTGCAAAGAACGGCGATGCCGGGTCGGGGAAAACGTCGGCCGCGTTGCCGCGGGTCCAGGCGGGAAACTTCACTCCGGGGTCTGTGTCTGCAATCCAGCGATCCATATGTACCGAACCTATTAGGCGGGACGCATCACACGGAAAAACGAGGGGCGCCGGGCGTACCTTGACCGAGTGAGCGGCGAGCCATTGATGGTTGTCGAAAGCGTCACAAAAAAATTCGGTGCCACGATGGCGCTCGACGGCGTATCGCTCGAGGTGCCGGCGGGGTGCGTCTTCGGGCTGATCGGTCCGAATGGCTCGGGCAAGACGACCCTCATCCGGATCGCGCTCGACCTCTTACGACCGACGGCGGGGACGATCAGCATTCTGGGTCTCGATTCGAGACGACGCGGTGTCGAAGTCCGCACGCACACGAGTTACCTGCCGGGGAATCTGGTACTCCCCCGGAAACTCACCGGTCGTCAGTACATCAACGACGTCGCACGGTTGCGGCGAGTCCACGGCCCGTCCGACCACGTGGAACTCGCCGAGCGCCTCCATGCAGACCTCGACCGACCCATCGGCCAGCTCTCTCTCGGCAATCGACGAAAGATCGGCCTCGTTTCGGCACTCTCGCACGGTCCCCGGTTGCTGTTCCTGGACGAGCCGACCGCAGGAATGGACCCACTTGTGCAACAGACCTTTCGACGACTCGTTCGCGAGGCCGCCGATCGCGGGGCGACGGTGTTTCTCTCGTCTCACGTTCTCGACGAGGTCCAACATGTCGCCGATCGCATTGCCGTCGTACGAGGAGGGCGCATCGTCACGACCGGAACGGTTGACGAACTCACATCGCAGCTCACACGAACGTTCCGCGTGAGCTTTGACAATTACGTGGATCCGATGTTGTTCGAAACGACTCCGAACGTCGTCGGCGTCGCCGCCGAAACGAACCCGCACGATCTCGTCTTCAACGTCCGGGGAACGGCGGGCCCCCTCTTCGAACGACTCGCCGGATTCCATCCGTGCGACGTACACGGCGCAGAACCCGACCTCGAGGATGCATTCCTCGACCTCTATCGGACCCGCACATGATGCTGCCGATCTTTCGCCGCAGCGTCACCACCAAGAAGTGGTGGCTCTTCGGCTGGACGACCGGCATCATCGCCCTCATCACACTCACGTTGGGGTTCTATCCCTCGTTTCGCGACCAAGCCGACGACTTCAACGAGATGGTGGAAAAAATGCCCGAGGGAATCAAGTCCCTCATCGGCATGGGCGGCGGAGTCGAGCCCCTGTCCCCCGTCGGATATCTCTCGCACGAAATTTTCGCCTTCGTTCTGCCCTCGATTCTCATGATCGCAGCGATCGGATTGGGTGGGGCCGTCAGCGGCGACGAAGAAAGCGGCATCCTCGAGAACTACTACTCATTGCCCCTCTCCCGCCCCCGACTCGTCCTCGAGCGGCTCGGGGCCGCCGTGGTTCTCCTGGGTTCACTCGGCGCCGTCGCATGCATCTCGACCGTGGTCCTTGCCCACCTCGTCGATCTCGGCGTCGGCATTGCCTCGATCGTCTGGGCCACTATCACAGTCCTCGTCCTCACGGTTGCGATCGGCTCGATCACCGTCTTCGTGGGTGGCCTCAGCGGACGAAGATCGGCGGCAATCGCCACCGGGACCACGGTCGCCATTGCGGGCTACATCATCACGTCCCTCGCCGAGGCCGGCATCGGGTTCTTCCGTGCGATCCGATTCCTCTCGGTCTTTTCGCTCTACAACGTGGTCGACGTGCTTCGCGCGGGAGCACCGCGCTGGTCGCTTCTCGGACTTGCGGGTGTCGCCGCTGGGTTCACCATGCTCGCCCTCCTCGCAGTCGGACGACGCGACCTGCGCCGCGCCTGAGCCACCCTTCTATAGTTGGCCCATGCACGTCCGGGGAATCCATCACGTGAACGTCAACGTGCACTCGCTCGACGAGTCGCTCGACTTCTACGTGAACAAACTCGGCTTCCAGCCCTTCGACCGTCCCGAGATGAAGGTGCGCGGCGGCTGGTTGCGAATGGGTTCCCAGGAACTCCACATCATGGAGGCGCCGGGCGCTGCCATCGACAAGAAGCAGCACTTTGCCCTTCTCGTCGACGATGTCGACGACGCGGCGGCCCACCTCGAACGCCACGGCATCTCGTTCCGGCGAATTCACAACGACGACGGCCGTAGCGATCAGATCTTCATTCATGATCCCTCGGGAAACCGCATCGAAATTCAAGGTCCGACATGAGCAACGCCGTCGCCCTTGAATCCCTGCGTCGCCGCATGCGTGCCATGCACTCGCTCTACCACGATGCCACGGCGACGATGACCGTCGACCAGGTGAACCACATGGAGCGCGACGGCGTGGTGCCCATCGCCTTCAGCCTCTTCCACATCGTCAACATGATCGATGCGTCGTTCATGTTGATGACCGGCGCGACGCCGATCTGGAACGACGATTGGGCCGGCCGCGTTGGCATGTCGATCAACGACCACGGCAAACACAAGACCGTCGACGAGATGGTCCACCAGCGCATCGGCGACTATCACGCCTTCATCGATTACATGAACGCGGTCTTCTCGCGCACCGAGGCATGGCTCGACGACGTCGACCCTTCAGACCTTGATCGTGTCGTCATCGCCCGCCCGTTCCCTCCGATGATTGCCAGCACCTACTCGGCGCGCGTCGCAGGTGAAGCCGGAATCACGGTTCTCGATGCAGCCGAATGCTGGATCTACCAGCACGGCCTGCGCCACATGGGCGAGATCGAACACGCCCGCGGCCTCGTCGGG
>JAGWWV010000055.1 GCA_018970175.1 Acidobacteriota bacterium | reverse complement strand
TTCATCGATCCGTCGATCAAGTTGCCCTGATCGGTTGAACAACAAGTGAAGGTGATGGCCCGGGGGAAACCCCGGGCCATCGTCCTTTCGGGAGGATCCGCATGTCCCAGGTGATCGAACTTCTGCGTTTCGAGGTGAGCGCGGCGGATCGCGACGCGTGGTTGGAAGTCGAGCGACGCGTGTGGACCGGATTCCTGAAGACGGTGCCGGGCTTCCAGCGCAAGGAAGCGTGGATCGACGACGACGAACCCGATGCGGTCACCGTGGTGATTTGGTGGGAGTCGCGTGAGCAGTGGTACGCGGTCACGGCCGAGCAGTGCGCGGCGGTCGACCGTGAAATGGGGGAGTGGTTGCGCCCCTGCACGATGCGCTCGTGGCGCGTCGTGTGCGCCGATTGAGGCGACTCAGCGTCCGAAGTTGAACGCGGAGATTTCGCCGAGTGCTGCGACGAAGTTCGCCACCGCCGACTCGAACATTGTTTTCCCCATCTCGGCGGTTGCGTGCGTGGGGTCACCGATGTGGCCCTCGGGGAAGAAGTCGTTCGACAGCCACCCGAAGCTGACGGTGCCACCGAAGCGCACGTAGCGGTTCTCGGCGATCTTCTCGGGAATTCGCCGCACCGCCTTGGTCATGTCGACGAGGTCGGGGCGCAGGTGCAGCATCACCGCCGTCTCGTCGGTGCCGCCGTGCACACCCATGCCGAGTTCGCTTGCCGCCGAGGCACCGCCCTGGTCGGGGGGAATCGACGGGTGGGTCGTGAAGGTTTGCAGGCCGTGGTGCAGGCGCAGTTCGCGGTTCGCAACGTTGAGAAGCGCCGAGTTGCCGCCGTGGCCGTTCAGGAACACCAACTTGCGCGCCTTCGTGCGCGCGATGCTGCGACCCAGGTCGTCGAGCACCGCGAGCAGCGTGGTGGGTGACAACCACACGGTGCCCGGTGCCCACGCGTGTTCGTTCGACTTGGTGTACGACAAGGTCGGAAGAAGCCACACGTTCAGTTCGGCGGGTGCCGCGGCAACGGCGGCTTCGGCAACGGCGGTCGCCACCACTTCGTCGGTGTTCAGCGGCAGGTGTGGGCCGTGTTGTTCGATGGCGCCGAGAGGCTGGACGAAGATCGAGTTTTCGGTGATGAGTCGATCGACGTCGGGCCCGCGCAGGTCGCCGAGACGTTGTGGTTGCGCCATTGGGCCGAGCCTATCCCTGTGGGATACTTCACTTCATGTCCCCGGCTCCGTCGCTTGACTCACGTTTCGATGCGCTGATCGTCGGTGGCGGACACAACGGCCTCGTCTGCGCGGCCTACCTTGCGCAGTCCGGCATGAAGGTGCTCGTCGTCGAGGCGCGAAGCGAGGTGGGCGGAACCGCCGCCTCCGAGTCGTTCGCCGGTGTCACGGTCAACATCTGCAACTGCGACCATCTCACGTTCCGCACGGCAGGCATCTCCGATGACCTCGGTCTCGACCGTCACGGTCTGCGCTACATCGACGTCGACCCGACACAACTCGCCACGTCGTGGTCGGACCGCCGCGTATGGCCCATGTTCCACGACCTCGATCGCCAGCTCGAGGTCGTGAAGAAGTTTTTCCCGACCGAGGTCGACGGTTACCGCGACTTCGCGAAGGCGGCCATGCCGGTTGTCGAGTTGATTCTCGAAGCCGGCAGCCAGCCGCCCACGCGCCGTTCGCTCGTCGGCAAGGTTCTTGCCAAGCGCGGACGTGGGGCCACGACGATGTTGAAGTGGAGCAACATGTCGTCGGCCCAGGTGCTGCGTCAGTTCTTCACAAGTGAACTGCTCATCGCCCCTTCGCTCGTCACCGGACCCACCGTGTGGGGAGTGTCACCACACACGCCCGGCACGGGACTCGGTGCGCTGGTCTACGCGATGCGTCACGTGGCCAAGGTGGGCCGCCCCGTTGGTGGCAGTGGCATGGTCCCCATCTCGTTGCGGCGCAGCATCGAATCGAACGGGGGAGTCGTCGCCACGTCGACGATGGTGTCGGGAATCCTCTGCGAAGGCGAAGCCGTGCGCGGTGTCGAACTGGCCGACGGTCGCATCATCGAGGCTCCCATCGTCGTGTCGGCGTGCAATCCGCACGACACTTTCCTGAAGTGGTTGCGCAATGCGCCGGCAAGCGCACAGCCACTTGTCGAGAAGTGGCGCAACACGCCGCACTACGAAGGCTACGAGTCGAAGATCGACGCACGCATCACGCGCAGACCGGTGCTCCGCGACATCGACGAAGACACCCTGCGCAACCTCGGCGCCGACCCACTGGCGGCGACGATGGTCGTCGCACCCACCACCGAGGAACTGCACGTTGGCTTCGGAAAAATTGCGTCGGGCGAGATTCTCGACCGACCCGCGATGCTGGTGAACCTGCCGTCGATCGCCGATCCCACCATGTCGAACGGCGTCGACGAAGTCTTCAGCCTCGAGGCACTTTTCACCCCGTACTCGTTCCGGGGCGGCTGGGCGTCCGACGCCGAACCGCGTCGTTGGCTCGAGCTGTATTCCGACTTGGTCGAACCCGGCTTCCTCGACTCGATTGCCGAGTGGCGTTGCATGACGCCGGCGAAGTACGAAAGCGAGTTCTTCCTGCCACAAGGACACGCCACCAGCTTTGCGGGTGGTCCGCTGGCCGCATTGTTGAACACCAACCCCGAACTCACGCGTTATGCGACGCCGGTGAAGGGTCTCTATCTCACCGGTGCGGCGACGTTCCCTGGTGCCGGCGTGTGGGGAGCAAGCGGCAAGAACGCCGCACTCACGATTTTGCGGCGATAACCGCAATCTCCATTTTCCACTCGGGTCGTGCAAGGGCCGGAACCGTCACGAGCGTGCTCGCCGCAAGATGGCCCGACAGTGCAGCGTCGCGTGCAGCCATCACGTCGCGCAGATCGGCGGACAGGGTCGGGGTTGCCACGACGTAGGTCGTGATCGCCACGATGTCACGGACCGTCATGTTTCCCTCGGCGAGAATCGCAGCGAGGTTGTTCCATACCAGCGCCGCTTGTTCTCCGATCGAGTCGGGTGTCGTTCCATCGGCGCGAGTGGGCACCACACCCGAGGTGAACACAAGGCGCGCACCGGCGGGAACCTCGACGCCATGGGCGTATGCCGCGGCCGGCGGAGCAATCGATGCGGGACGAAGTTCGCGGTTCATGGTCGCATGCTCGCAGCACCTCCGCACGGGGTCAAGAAGCGAGCAACTTCCCGGCCCGCGCGATACGGGCGACGTCGATGGTCTCGTACATGATCAAGATCACGCGGTTGACTCCCCACGACTTCCACTCGGCAACCTTTGGGTTGTCGGGCATCAGTAGCGCTTCGTCGAAGAAGTCCCACACCGTGGCGTGGGGTTCGCCTGTCGACCCCGACTGCAGCCATTCGTCGACGAACGACGTGATCACCGCGCGAGCCTTGTCGCTTGTGGCCCGCACGTTCACGCCCCGGGTTCGCCGGCCCGCGATGCGCGCCAGACGTTCACCGTTCACACCCAGCACCACGGGTGGCCGCGGCTCGGGCAGGGGAAAGGTCGAGAACTTCTCGTCGCGCTGGGGCGACCACATCTCGTCGAGAACGTCGAGGGTGTGTTCGAGAACCGCGTGGCGTTCGGCAACGGTTGACGGCGGAACGATGCCGAGAGCGAGTCGTTCGCGCGAGGCAAAACCGTTAGGACCGCCACCGGCCCCCAGACCGAGAAGAAGCCGACCACCGGAAATCGCCTGCACCGTCGCCGCCGCATTTGCGAGCAGGCCCGGGTGGCGATTGCCCACGTTGACGACGAGCGGGCCCAGACCGATCGTCGATGTCGCTGCCGCAAGCGCGCCGAGGAGTGTGAAGCACTCGGGCATGTCGGGTGCGCCCATCACGGAGCCCTGCAAGTGATCGATTGTCCAGAGCGCGGCGAACCCCGCATCTTCGGCGGCGCGTGCGGCGTCACGCAGGACGGGCCACGGCGCGACTCCCGGATTGATCTGCAGGTCGAAGATCACTGCACCGAGTGTGTCACGCCCGAGACGGGCTCAAGTAGTTTGGGCACGTGCGCGACTACACGGTGGGTGGGCCCGAGGCGAAGAACGCGACCGCGAACAACCTGGTCGAGGCCGATTGGTACAAGCCGCACGTCGAGCGCGAGACGATGAAGGCCTTGATGGCGCGCAGCAACGGCATTGCCGCCCGCGACACCATCCTCTGGCTGGTGCTCCTCGTCGGATCGGGCATCCTCGCCTACCGCTCGTGGGGCAGCTGGTGGGCCGTGCCCGCCTTCGCCCTGTACGGGGTGATGTACGGATCGGCCAGCGATGCGCGCTGGCACGAGTGCGGCCACCGCACCGCCTTCCGTTCGCGACTTGCGAACGATGTCATCTACCACGTGGCCGCGTTCATGGACTTCCGCGAACCGATCAGTTGGCGCTGGAGCCATGCGCGCCACCACAGCGACACCATCATCGTGGGTCGCGATCCCGAAATCGCCTTCCAGCGCGGTGCACCGCTCGTCAACACATTCCTCGAGCTCTTCGCGGTCCGTACAATCATCGCCGAGTCGAAGAAGCTCTTCCTGAATGCCGTGGGTCGTCCGACGAAGGAACAAGCCGACTTTCAACCTGCGGAAGAAATGCGTGGCAGCATCTGGTGGTCTCGTGTCTACATCCTTGCCTTCGCCGGTGTCATCACGTGGTGCATCGCCGCAGGCTCGGTACTGCCGGCGATGTTCATCGGTCTTCCCACCATCTACGGCCGTTGGCTCATGGTGGTGTACGGCATCACACAACATGCGGGTCTGGCGGAAGACGTTCTCGACCACCGTCTCAACACCCGCACGGTGATGATGAACAGGGTGAACCGTTTCATGTACCTCAACATGAACTACCACCTCGAACACCACATCTTTCCGACGGTGCCGTACCACGCACTGCCGAAGCTGCACGCCACGGTCGCCGATCAACTGCCGACTCCCCACCGCAGCATCTGGCACGCGATCCGCGAGATTCTTCCCACGCTCGTCAAGCAGCGCAACGATCAATCGGTCGTTCTTGCACGGGTCGTGCCGTGACCGAACCGTCATGGCATGTCGTCGCGCGGTTCGACGATGTTGCGAAAGACGACGTCGTTGCGGCCACCATCGGTGATGCGGCACTAGCCATCGTGCGCACCAACGACAACCGCGTGTTTGTCCTCGATGCCACCTGCACCCACGGCAGGGCATCGCTCGCCGACGGATTCGTCGACGGAACCGAAATCGAATGCCCCAAGCACAACGGTCGCTTCGAGGTCACCACCGGCGAGGCCGTTGCCAGCCCGGCACGTGCGGCGCTGCGCACGTACCCGTGCCGCCTCAGCGATGGTTGCATCGAGGTGCAACTGTGACCGCGGCGTAGCAACCCGTGTGCGCCGTTCTCGTTCACTGTCACCCCGTCGCCGAGAGTTTCTCGACGGCTCTCAGGGACGCGGCAGAGCGGGGTCTACGGGCTGCGGGCCACGATGTCACCGTTCTCGATCTTGCAGCCGAGTCGTTCCGCTGCGCCATGACCCGCGACGAGTGGGACACCTACATGGCCGGAACCAACGAGGTTCCCGACGATGTCTCGCACCACGTCGATGCAGTCCGCGCGGCGGAGATGCTCGTCTTCGTTTATCCCACATGGTGGTCCGGGTTGCCCGCTCAATTGAAGGGGTGGCTCGAGCGTGTGATGTTGCCGGGTGTCGCCTTCAACATGGAGAATGACCGCATCCGGCCGGCGCTCGGCCACGTTCGTCGCATCGTTGTCATCACCACCTACGGCTCGCCGTGGGTCTACGTGAAAGCCGTGAACGACAATGGAAAGCGAACGCTCACACGCGCACTGAGGGCCGCCACGGGTTGGCGTGCGCGTTGCCGTCACTTCGGGCTGTACGCGATGGATACCTCCACCGACGACCAACGTCGCAGGTTTCTCGACCGAGTCGAACGTGGTGTTGCGCGATGAAGGTTCTCGTTGTCCACGCTCATCCGTCGCCTGACTCCTACGTTTCGCACCTCCGCAATGCGGTGCTCGATGAATTGGCGAAGAACGGGCACGAGGTCCGTCACCACGACCTGTGGCAGGAGCAATTCGACCCCGTCTTCACGGCGGACGAAAAGAACACCCATCTCGGCGACATCACGTCGAAGCTTCAGCGACATCCGATTCTGAAGAGCCACGTCGACGACATCGCCTGGTGCGAGGCGCTGATTCTCACGCACCCGACGTGGTGGTGCGGGCAGCCGGCAATGTTGAAAGGCTGGTTCGACCGCGTTCTCATCAACGAAGTCGCATGGCGACTTCCCGACGGCGCCAACCGCATCGAACCCCTTCTGCGAAACGTGCGGCGGTTTATCACCATCACCACATACGGATCCCCGAAGTGGGTCAACGCCGTTCAAGGCGAACCCGGCAAGCGCACCGCTCTGCGCTCGGTTCGACTGATGTTCGGTCTTCGCTGTCGCGCCTCGCGTCTCGCGCTCTACGGTCTCGACGGCGCGTCGCTAGAGAAGCGCCAAGCATTCGAACGGCGCGTTCGTCGCCGGATCAGCCTCTTGCAGCGATGAGTGAAAACAATGCGATGAAAGCCGCCGAGAAGAACCCGACCGCAGCCCACACGCCGTGAACGAGCGAGTCGAGACGCTTGTTCACCTCATTTCGCAGGTGCTCGACGTCAGATTTCTCTGCCAGATCAGACCACCCACTGGGGGGTAGATGCTCCATCAGCATGTCGGCCACTGGTTCCCCCAATCGGTTGCGCAAGCCAGTGTGCATTTCGTAACGAGCAGACTCACTGATGGTCATGGTAGTTCCCTTCGACTCGGACCTTTTCTGTGGAGATGTGTGCCGCCGTGGTCCTGGGTCGGCAACTCGAAGCCCGAAACCCGGATAGATCTGACTGAACAACCGATGGAACTTGCCGAATTCTTCCGCCACCGAGTGCTTCGGCGAGAGGGGAACTAGCCTTCACGCTTGGTCGGTTTGGCACCTAGGGCGAGTTTCGCTCCGGGTTCGGCTCCGCCCCCGCCCCTTTAGCTCAGTTGGTAGAGCAGCGGACTTTTAATCCGTTGGTCCAGGGTTCGAGCCCCTGAGGGGGCACCATCGGCAACGGGCGTTACTTTTTGATTGTTGTCGTTGTGGCAGGTTTGGCGGGAGCGGGTCTCACGGTTGTCGTGGGTCGTGGCCTGACGGTCGTCGCAACGGGCGGGGCCTTCGAAGTTGTCGGCGTGAGTGGCGCGAGCGTTGTTGCCACGGGTGGTGGCGATGGAGGTGTCGTCGTTGTTGCGGATGTCGCTGCAGCCGGAACTCCAACGCCCAGGGACGCTCCCGTAAAGTCGCTGAATTCAAACTTGCGCAAGTCAATGTTGGTTCCCGTGAGATCGGCGCCGGCGAAGAGGACTCCGAACCCAGTCATCCGGGACAGGTTGACACCACCGAAGTCCGAGCCCGTGAAATTGGTTCTCTGAAAGTTGCCGATAGAGAGATTTGCATCTGTGAACACTGCGGAGATGAAAGTTGAACTGTCAAAGGTTGCGTTGCGCAGGTCGGCGCGAGTGAGGTTGGTCCGCGTGCCTTTTGCCAAGGTGAAGTCCGCCGCGAGCTTTGCCCCGATGAGCATCGCCTCCGACAGGTCTGCCTCACTAAATCGCGCCCCGATGGCGTTCGCGTCGGTGAGGTTGGCCCCCACCAATACGGCCTGAGAGAAATCTGCCCCCACGACCTTATCACCTGATTGTGAACACCGCGAGCCCACCGCTACTTGACGGGAGAAAGTCGCAAGTGTTGAGCCTTGTGTATCGAAACTCAAGTTCGCACTGGTGAGGTTGGCCCTTGACAAGTCCGCTCTCAACAGCACTGATCCGGTGAGAATTGAATTGCTGAGGTTTGCGCCCGCGAAGTTCGCCTCGGTGAGATCAGCGCCGCAGAGGTCGGCATTCGAGAGATTTGCGTTCTCGAACTTCGCGCGCACAAGCATGGAATAGTTCGCACGCGGCGAACGTTCCGCGTAATTGAAGGTCGTATTGGAAAGATTGGCCCCATTGAGAATCGCTTCTCGTAGGTTCGCTCGCGTCAACGTTGCCCGCTGAAGGCTTGCGCCTGTGAGGTTGGCGAAAATCAATGCAGAGCTGTCAAGGTTCGCACTCTCCAAGTTTGCGTTACGCAGATTGGACCCGGTGAGATTCGCGCCCGAGAGATTTGCGCGAGAGAGGTTTGCCCCCGAAAGGTTCGCACCGAAGAAACTCGCATTGGTGAGATTCGCCCCCGCAAAATTCGCCCCCACAAGATTCTGGCCCTTGAAGTTTTGGCCGCTGAGGTCTTGTCCGGCCGCGTTGGGTGCGGCGTTGACGGGGGTGGTGGGTGCCACAGTGGTGGGCGGGGCGATGGTTGTCGCATCGTCGGGCGCAGGCGCGATCGAGGTTGCTTCTGTCGGAGTTGGCAGGGCGCTGTTTTTGGTCCGAGCGCTGTCGCTTGAGTCGCTGCACGCGGCGAGCGCGACGAGGCTGATGACCACGATGGATGTCCGTTTGAACATGATTCGACCTTAACGAATCGTGGAGAGTCCCGCAGGTCGGGTCAGTGGGCTTGTTGCCACGGCGGCACGGGGCGTAGCCGCGGATACCACGGACTGCGCAGCGGATCGCCGTGCTTGAGTTGCAATGACAGTCCTGGCGTCAGCGGCACGGTTGGCTTGCCGGGCGGGCGTGGCGCGTAAACAATGTCGTCGCCGTACATGCGAATGGTGATTGCTCGTCGCTTGCTGTTTGGTCCCGTCGGACCGCCGCCGTGGAGCGTCGCGGGGTGGGCGAGGATGATGTCGCCCGGTGTGATGTCCCAGGAAACGATGTCCCAAGCGCTGCGGTCGGCTTCGATGTCGGGAAGTGGCGGGTACTCACTTCCGAAGTAGGGAAGAGTGGGGTCTTCGGTGACGCGGCGTGGGTTGAAGCCGTCGTAGCGGGTGCCGCGGTGAGTGCCGCGTACGTATTCAAGACACTCGCTTGCAGGCAATGGGTCGAGGCTGATCCACGCAGAGGCGATCATCGTGCCTTCCATCGGCCAGTAGGGAAGGTCCTGGTGCCACGGTGTGCGTCCGCCGTTCGGGCCCTTCACGAACCACTCGTCGGAGTAAAGCCAGACGTCGGGCGATCCGAGGAGGACCGCCATCATGTCGGCAACGGGTGAGTCGTACATGAACCGCTGCAGTTCGGGTGAGACCTCGGTGTTGCGGACGAGCTCGATGAATTCGTTCTCGGTGCCATCGTAGAAAAGGTGCTTTTTCTGGCCGCTGTCGGCCATGACGCGGTCGAGGCCGAGTTGCAGTAACAGCAGCCACTCGGGATGCAGCGCTTGTCGCAAGATGGCGACACCATCACGTGCATAGGTGTCGCGGACCTCTGGTGTGATCAGCGCTACGGCTTCTTCGGCGTTTGTCGGTGCCCCCATGCAAGGAGACTAGATCGCCTCAGGCGGGTCGATGAATGCGGTCGCTGATGCGGTGGTAGACGGCCATCAGCGAGTTCGGTGCGATCGCGTCGGTCATGATGACCTTGCCCGCGGCGATGCGCTCGCGGATCTGGCCGAACGCTGCGCCGTAGGCGGTTTCGTCGGTGTGCATGTGCTCGTAAACGGTGAGAAGCGGATTTTCGCTGACCCAGGGTTGTCCGACCATGTTGATGTCGGTCTTGGTGTAGCGCTGCGCCGCGGTGAACCCGGGTAGGTCGAGAACGTCGGGAAGGTGTTGGGTGTCGTACCAGTGGTCAAGTTCGGCGGACCGCTCGGTCGACGCCGGTGCGGCGTAAGCGAGAAACACTCCATTCGGAACTTCGGCCTGTTGCAGCTTGCTCGTCTGCCGCGGCGAGCGTTCGAGGTAGTACATCGCTCGCATCGTGTCGCGGTCCATTGCGCCTTCGGGCGAGCGGCGCATCTCGCCGGCGCCGATGCGACGCATGTGTTCGTCGGAGATGCGTTGGATGTGTGCGGCATCGGCGACTTCGAGGTCGTAGATGGTGAGGTACTGCTGGGGAAACGGTTGCCACGAAGGGAACGCCTTGTAGCGAATCGCCGACACGTATCCCGGTACTTCGAGCACGTCGGGTACGTGAACGTTTGTGTACCAGTCGTTGTAGGCGGCGTCGGCTTCGGGAGAGCCGGGGTTTGTCAAGACAACAAGCACGGCTTTCATGACGGTTTCACCCAGTGGCCTTCCTCGTTGAAATGAAGCGGAACCAGTTCGCCTTCTTTGACTTCGAAGTCGTTGCGCAGCGACACGGGAATCTTCTGGTAGTTCCACTTCATGACGTCGACTGTCATCTCGACGATCTGTTCGCGTGTGAAGTGCACGAAGAGGCTGGAGCGGAGTTCGTCGCTGATCTGGCCGGGCTGGGTCATGATCGCGTCGGCGAACCGCAGGGCGACCTTGTGGCGTTCCGGCAGGTCGCTCGACTCATAGGCCTTGACCTTTTCGATGGTGGGTTCATCGAG
>JAGWWV010000054.1 GCA_018970175.1 Acidobacteriota bacterium | reverse complement strand
CTGGAACGCCGTTTGTCCGATGTGCCGCGGGCATCGCGGTCATCGGCACCCAATGCGGGTGGCGATGGTCCGGCCTTCGGTGCCAAGCGGGCTCCCTACGTGGCACCCGTCGATCTGCGTTACGTCCCCGCCGCCACTCCGTACGCCGAACTGCACTGTTTGTCGCACTACTCGTTTCTCACCGGTGCATCGTCCCCGGAGCATCTCGTGCAGACAGCGGTGGCCCACGGTCTTCACGGTGTGTCGATCACCGATCGCAACGGTCTCTACGGTGTCGTGCGCTTCGCCGAGGCGGCGCGCGAGTTCGGTCTACCCACGGTGTTCGGTGCAGAACTGCACCCGGTGGTCGACGGCGGTCTCGTCGTTCTTGCCCGTCATCCCGTCGGTTATGCACGTTTGGCGCACGCCATCACCACCGCCCAACTGGCGGGCTCGAAGGGCAACCCCGTGTACTCACTCGGTGATCTTGCACGCGGTCACACAAACGGTCACGGCGACTGGTGGGTGCTCACCGGGGGTGTCGACGGGGCGGTTGCGCGGCAACTGGTCGCACACGGACCAACCGCGGCGGAACACGTGCTGCGTCAGATCGTCGACGTGTTCGGTGTCGACAACGTGGCCGTCGAATTGGTGCACCACGGCGACCCGCTCGACACTGCACGCAACGATGCGCTCGTGCGCATTGCCGATCGGGTGGGGGCGGTCTGCGTGGCAACCAACCACGTTCACTACGCCTCGTCGGCGCAGTTTCCGCTCGCCACCGCAATGGCGGCCATTCGCCGGCGCAGTTCGCTGAACGACATCGATCATCTGTTACCCCATGCGGCCAGTGCTCTCGTGCGTTCCGGTGCCGAACAAGAGCGGATGTTCGCGCGTTACCCGGGGGTCGTTGCACGCAGCGCCGACATCGCAGCCGACTGCGCATTCGACCTGTCGCTCGTTGCTCCGAAGCTGCCGCCTTTCCCGTGTCCTGGGGGCATGAGCGAGATTTCGTACCTGCGGCACCTCGTCATCCAGGGTGCAACGCGACGTTACGGTTCGCCACCCACGTCGGCCGACGACACGTTGTCGTTGCGTGCACGTGCGTGGTCGGTGGTGCACCACGAACTCGACGTCATCGAAACGCTCGGTTTCGCCGGCTACTTCCTCGTGGTGTGGGACATCGTCGAGTTCTGCAACCGCAACGACATCCTCTGTCAGGGCCGGGGGAGCGCGGCCAACAGCGTCGTGTGCTACTCGCTCGGCATCACCAAAGCCGACGCAGTTGCACTCGGCCTTTTGTTCGAGAGATTCCTTTCACCCGAACGCGACGGACCTCCCGACATCGACATCGACATCGAAAGCGGACGACGCGAAGAGGTCATCCAGTACGTGTACGAACGCTACGGACGTACGCATGCGGCCCAGGTGGCCAACGTCATCACCTACCGCACGCGATCAGCCGTACGCGATGCGGCGAAGGCCCTGGCCCGCGACGGGGTCGACCCCGACCAACCACCCGCCGACGTCGCGGCACTGGCGGCCCAGTTGCTCGACCATCCACGGCACCTCGGCATCCATTCGGGGGGCATGGTCATCTGTGACCGTCCCGTCAGCCATGTGTGTCCCGTCGAGTGGGCAACCATGCAGAACCGCAGCGTGTTGCAGTGGGACAAAGACGACTGTGCCGCAGCGGGTTTGGTGAAGTTCGACCTGTTGGGTCTTGGCATGCTGTCGGCACTGCACAACGCGGTCGATTTCATCGCCGAGCATCGCGGCGAGCCCCTCGACCTGGCCGGCCTGCCCCAGGAAGACGACGTGTACGCCATGTTGTGCCGGGCCGACACCGTCGGAGTCTTCCAGGTCGAATCACGCGCGCAGATGGCCACGCTGCCACGCCTGAAGCCACGGAGGTTCTACGACCTCGTCGTCGAGGTGGCGCTCATTCGGCCGGGGCCCATTCAGGGTGGTTCGGTGCATCCGTACATTCGCCGGCGCAACGGAGAGGAACCCGTCACCTATCTGCACCCGTTGCTCGAGAACTCACTCGGCAAAACGCTCGGTGTCCCCCTCTTCCAAGAGCAACTCATGCAGATGGCGATCGATGTCGCGGGTTTCTCCGCGGCCGAAGCCGATCAGCTGCGCCAGGCCATGGGGTCGAAGCGTTCCAAGGCGCGCATGCAACGTCTGCGCGAGCGGTTGTACGCAGGAATGGAACGGCGCGGCATCACGGGTGAAACCGCCGACATCATTTTCGACAAGATGCAGGCCTTTGCGAACTACGGGTTTCCCGAAAGCCATTCGGTCAGCTTCGCCTACCTCGTCTATGCGTCGGCCTACATCAAGTTCCACGAGCCGGCCATCTTCTGTGCCGCTTTGTTGAATGCGCAACCGATGGGCTTCTGGTCGCCGCATTCCCTCACGCGTGACGCACGTCGTCACGGTGTGGTGGTGAACCAACCGTGCATCAACGCATCGTCCGCGCTTGCGTCGCTCGAAGACGACCCGTCATCGACGAGCGGCCTTGCCGTACGGCTGGGGTTGTCGTCGGTGCGGGGTGTCGGCAGAGAGCTCGCCGACGACATTGCTGCACAACGTCCGTACGTCGACATGGAAGACCTGGTGCGCCGTGTTCCCTCGTTGAACACCGCACAACTCGAGTCGCTGGCCACCGCAGGTGCATTCGGTGTGTTCGGTGGCCAGCGCCGCGACGCCCTGTGGGCTGCGGGTGCCGTTGCACAATCACGTCCCGACCGTTTGGCTGGCATCACCACCGGTATGCAGTCGCCGGCTCTCCCCGGCATGGAGCCGGCCGAGGTGGCGATCGCCGACTTGTGGGCCACGGGCATCGCACCAAATGGTCATCCCACCATTTTCCTGCGCGGCAAGTTGCGCGATCTCGGGGTGTGCACGGCCGATGAGCTGTCGTCATTGCCCGACGGTTCGCGTGTCCTCGTGGCCGGTGTCGTCACCCATCGTCAGCGGCCGATGACCGCCGGTGGCGCCACGTTCATCAACCTCGAAGATGAAACGGGTCTCATCAACGTGGTGTGCTCGAAGGGGTGCTGGGCGCGTTTTCGTCTCGTTGCCCGCGATGCCCCCGCGCTCGTCGTACGCGGACGCATGCAGAACAGCGAAGGAGTGGTGAACATCGTGGCCGAACACCTGTCGGCCCTGACGGTGCCGGCAGGCATGGCTTCGCGCGACTTCCGTTAGGCGTCGACCAATCAGGTATCAATCATGCGGCGTGCTGCGCTGCAAGATGTCCCACGGTTCGGCCGGGGGGCCGAGTGTCACCACTTCGTGAACCAGGCGTGGCAGGTGCACGGGGGCAAAAAACGTGGTATCGGGTTCGGCCAACAACTCGTCGACGGTCCACCACCGCAGGTCAACGAGGTACTCGGCACGCAACTGCTCGGCCGACAACAAGGGCGCGGGTTCAAAGCGCGGGGTGCGCACCAGATAGGCGCGCTCGCGCTGGCCGTCCCACTTGCCGTCGATGAACGGGATGATGTGCGTCCGCGTCCAGAGATGCGGGCCGACTTCGTCGGGTGACAGTCCGACTTCCTCGCGCAACTCGCGCAGCAGCCCTTGGTGGTGCGTTTCATCCGCCTCGAGGCCGCCACCGGGCAACACCCACACCGAGCGTGCGGGAAATGCGAGGTGGGCGAGGAGGACGTGGTTGTTCTGGTCGACGACGAGACCACGCACCGCCTCGCGGATGCGCAGACCGGACAGGTCGTCGGTGGCCAAGGGGCGTCAGTCGAAGTCGGTGGTGGCGATGCGCTGCGCGTTGTACACCGGCGCCTTCGCATCGATGCGGTACTTCATCGTTTCGGCACCGGTGATGCCGTGCTCCTGGAAGGTCTTGCGCATGTTGAAGTAGTTCTCGTGCAGGAAGTGCGCCGCGAGCGACGGCGCATCGGTCCACAGCTCGTAGACCGAAATGGTTCCGGGCTCGCACGGGTCACCGGCGAAGACGTAGGCCTCGCAGCCCGGCTCTTCGTCGCGGGTCGCCTGCTGGAGAGGCTTCGTTGCCTCGAGCAGTGCTGCGCGCTTTGCGGGATCGATGAAGATGCGTCCGGCGATGATGATCATGGTTGCTCCGTTTCGGTTGTTGCTCATTCGTTTGGTCGTTCGTTCAGGCCGTCGTTGAACGTCCTGTACGTGTCGTAGATGTCCTTGCACGCCTCGCACAGCGGCAGCTGCTTCGGGTCGCGGGAGGGAATCCACACGTGTCCGCAGAGTGCCTCGAGCGGGGTGCCGTAGATGCGCGCCTCGAGAACCTTCGAGGCGGCGGATTCGCCGGGCTCGGTCTTCACGATGTGGGCCATCGCCGGCTCGCCGGTTTCGGGGACGCGCTCGGTCTCGGGTTCGACGCGTGCAGGCAGCGTCGTCAGGGGACCGCTCGACATTCCGTCAGTCAACCACACGTCCAGTATCGTTGTCGCATGCCGTTGTACGAGTACCGCTGCCCGTCGTGTGATGCCGCTTTCGAAATGCGCCGCCCGATGAGCGAGGCGTCGTCACCCGCACCCTGTGCATGTGGTGCCGAGGCCAAGCGTCGCTTGTCGGTGTTTGCTTCGGTCGGCGGGGGCTCGCAGGCCGGTCCCGCTCCTGCGCCGACGATGCAGCGCGGGTGCGGTGGCGGCTGCGCCTGTCACTGACCGTCGCGGATGATTCTCGTCGACGAGTGTCACTGGTGGTTTCGTGACCGTCGCTGGTGCCACATGGTGAGTGACGCGTCGTACGACGAGCTGCACGAGATGGCAGACGCGCTGGGTATTCCGCGCCGCGGTTTCCAGGGTGATCACTACGACCTGCCCGAGGACTACCGCGAACGCGCCATCGAGTTGGGCGCAACGGCAGTGGGCAGTAGGGAGCTGTTGACGCGACTGCGCGGGGCCGGATTGCGGCTCAACCCAGCCCGGCGACGTGCCGAGGGCACCACACCGCCCCCTGACCTGCGAACAGGGCATCAGCCGTAGCGAAGCCCCGCACACACCAGTCGACGAGGACGATGCCCGCGCGATCGCAGACGTCGGCCATCGCGAACCACCGTTCGGCATCGTCGGGCGATGGCGTGACGTCGGGCTCGACGGTCATGACGTAGCAGCCGACGGCGAGCGGGTTGGCCGACGCGACGGAGACGACGTTGTGTGCGATGGCGCGGCCCGACGCTGTGGGGTTGTCGCGCATGCCGATGATGCCCGGGCCCGAATGCAGACCGACGCCGCGCCGTGCCGAGTCGATGAGCAGCACGAGGTGCTGGGGTTGAAACGGTCGCTGAACCGTGAGGGAGAACACGCTGAGCGCCTGCGCGGTGGTTGAGATGGTGTCGAAAAAGGGACGCGGTACGTCGACAAGGGTGAGGGATTGGGTGCTCATCGCGCGCACCGTAACGACGGGGTGCGACGCGACGTCGTTCAGAGCGTCGCGTAGGCGATGAGGAACGAGGCGAGACCCACTGCGACGGGAGCCGCGTACGTCATCCATGGCGCGTAGTTTCGCCCGCGCGGTGGGATGAGCACGACACCACAGGCTGCGCCGCCGATCAATCCACCGATGTGTCCACCGATCGAGATTCCCGGGATGGTGACGGTGATGAGGAGGTTCAAGAGAAGCGTCATGCCGAGACCCGTTTGCAGTGGGTTGATGCCGCGTTGGCGCATGCCGACGGTGGCAAGACCCATGAGGCCGAACACTGCCCCGGATGCGCCGCCCGACAGTGCCCACGGGGACGCGATCAACGCACCCGTGCTACCGGCGAGAAGCGCCGCGGTGTACGCGAGGGCGAAGGGAACACGGCCGATCTCGCGTTCGAGCATCGTTCCCAATTGCCACAGCAGGAACATGTTCATGCCGATGTGGAAGATGCCGAAGTGCACGAATCCGGCGGTGACGAGTCGGTACCACTCGTCGTTGTACAGGAAGCCCTTGTAGAGACCGAGGTTGATGGTGTTCTCCGACAGCTCGCCACCGCCACCGAGGTTCACACCACCGACGTTGGTGTAGATGAAGAAGACGACATTGAGCGCAATGATCGCCTTCGTGATGAGAAGTGGTTGCGCGGCATTCCAGTAGTTGATGCGGGTGCGCGTCGACGGACGATCGCGTCGGACGCAGTCGAGACACTTCGAACCGACATCGGCCTGCACGAGGCAGTCGCCGCATGCGGGCCTGCTGCAATGGGTGCAACTACGGCCGGTCAACCGGTCGGGATGACGCGTGCAATTCGGCAGTGGTGGGGGAGGAAAGCTCATTCGGGATGTCGCGGACTAGGGGGCTTGTTCGGCGATCTCGCGGTGCGCGAGGTACCACTCGACCGTTGCCTCGAGACCCTTGCGGAAGTCCATCTGCGCGGTCCAACCGAGCGCATGTTCGGCGCGGCCGGCGTCGACCCGTCGCCGCGGCTGTCCGTCGGGTTTGTTCGAGTCCCAGACGAGGTCGCCGGTGAAGCCGACCACTTCGGCGATCGTCTCGACGGTCTCGCGGATCGTGATCTCACGGTTCGTGCCGAGGTTCAGCGGTTCGGGTGACTCGTGGATTTCGGCGGCCAGAACGATGGCAGCTGCCGCATCGTCGACGTAGAGATATTCGCGGCTCGCGGTTCCGGTGCCCCACACGTGAACCTTGTCGGCGCCCGATTCTTTCGCCTCGACGCATTTCTTGATGAGTGCGGGAATGACGTGGGAGACGTCGGGATGAAACTTGTCGCCCGGGCCGAACAGATTCGTGGGAATGAGATAGGCGAAACGCTGTCCGTACTGTGCGGCGTTCACCTGCGCGTGGATGAGCAGGGCCTTCTTCGCGATGCCGTACGGCGCATTCGTTTCTTCCGGGTACCCGTCCCAGAACGACGACTCGCGGAAGGGCACCGGGGTGAACTTGGGATACGAGCACACCGTGCCGAGCAACACCGTCTTTTCGACACCCGCGGCGCGGCATGCTTCGATGACGTGCGTTCCCATCATCAGGTTGTCGAGATACAGGGGTGCCGGAGCGGCCTGGTTGTAGCCGATGCCCCCGACGCGGGCCGCGAGGTGAATGACGTGCGTCGGTCCGTGTGCGGAGAGCATTGCCTCGGCTCGGCCGGGAACCGTGAGGTCGAAGTCGGCCTTGCGGGGGGCCGACACGTTGGCACCGCGTTCGCGCAGCATCCTCACCACTACGCGGCCGAGAAAACCGTTGCCACCAGTGACGAGCACCGACCGCGATTTCCAGAAGCCGCTCATGCCCACTGATGGTAGGGCGTGTACGGGCACAATAGGGGGGTGCGTGTTGCCGTCACATTGGAACAGTGCTGGCACGACGTGCCCGGTGGAACCGGCGTCTACGGAGTCGAACTGGTCCGCGAACTCGTCGGTCTGACGGGGCTCGACGTCGTCGGCGTCGCCGGCCGCCACCGCCGGCCACCGACTGCAGGATTCGAACCGCCCGTCGACGTGAAGGCTCTGCCGCTCGCGGGTCCGCTTCTCTACGAGGGATGGTTGCGACTCGATTGGCCGCGGGTCGAGGCGGCAACCGGCGCGGTCGACGTGGTGCACGCGACCAGCATCATTCCGGCCGCCACATCCGTACCGCTCGTCGTCACGGTGCACGACCTCGCGTTTCTCCACGACCCGTCGCACTTCACGAGGCGCGGTGTCGACGTCTTTCGCCGCAGCGTCGAGCGCGTCAAGCGTCGCGCATCGCGCGTCATCTGCGTGTCGCAGGCGACACTCGACGACTGTCTCGCCAACGGTTTCGACGTCGAGCGACTGCGTTGCGTCGAAAACGGAGTGCGTGCCGGGGTCGTCTCCGACACGACGGTTCGCAACACACGGACGCAGTACCGACTGCCCGATCGTTACCTGCTCTTCGTCGGCACCATCGAACCGCGCAAGAATCTCGCGCGTCTGCTCGAAGCTCACGCGACCCTCGGTGACCGCATTCCCGATCTCGTGATCGTCGGCGCCACCGGTTGGGGCGAGTCGTTGAAGACACCCGAGGCGTCGCGCGGTCGCGTCCACTCGCTCGGGTTTGTTCCGGCGGGGGACCTCGCCGCGCTGTACGCCGGCGCCGAGGCCTTGTGTTACCCGTCGATCCGCGAGGGGTTCGGGCTGCCGATCCTCGAGTCGATGGCGCACGGTACGCCCGTCGTGACCAGCGCGAACGGTGCAACCGAGGAAGTGGCCGGGGGCGCCGCGATTCTCGTCAACCCGCTCGACGTCGCATCGATCGCCGACGGAATTCTGCGCGTGATCGAGCAACGTGACGCACTGTCGGGTCGGGCGCGCGACCGCGCAAACCAACTGTCGTGGCGGCGCACGGCCGAACTCACCCGCGAGGTGTACGCAGAAGCCGCTGCCGATGGTCCACGGAGTCGCCGGTGATGACACCTCGCATCGCCGTCAACTTGTTGTGGTGCCAGCCCGGTCGTGTCGGGGGCAGCGAGCAGTACCTCGCGCGGCAACTCGCCGGTCTTGCTTCCACCGGTCCTTTGACCTTCGACGTCGCGGTGTACGCGCCGCGTGGTTACGCGACCGCGCACCCCGAGCTTGCGACGTTCGCGGTCAACGAATCGCGGTCGGTCGGCGCGAACCGCGCGGCGCGCATCGTGCGCGAGAGCACATGGCTCGAACGTCGCACGCGCGGCGTTGCCGTCACGCACCACGGTGGCGGGACCGTCCCGTTCCGAACGAACGGCCGCACGTTGCTCACGGTCCACGACGTTCAGTACCTCACCTATCCGCAGTACTTTTCGCGTGCACGACTGGCGTACCTGTCGTACATGATGCCGCGCTCGCTGCGACGTGCCGACGCCGTGGCAGTGCCGTCGCAGTACGTGCGCGGCACCCTCATCGATCGATTCGGTCTCGATGCATCGGCCGTTCACGTGGTGGTGCACGGAATCGAGTCGGTCGATCGCGCGTCGCTCGACATCGTCGGCGTGCAGCAGAGACACGGGCTGATGGGCACGCGGTATTTCATCTATCCCGCCATCACGCATCCGCACAAGAACCATCGGTTCCTCGTCGACTTGGTCGCCGGGCCGTGGCGTGACACGAACGTCCACCTTCTGTTCATCGGCGGAGAGGGTCGTGCGCACGCTGAAATCGTCTCGCACATTGCGTCGAGCGGTGTCGCCGACCGTGTGCAATTCACCGGTCACGTGGGTTCCGCCGACCGCGACGCACTAGTTGCGGGGGCCGACGCCTTGGTCTTTCCCAGCGAGTACGAGGGTTTCGGGGCGCCCGTTGTCGAGGCGATGGCGCTCGGGGTTCCCGTCGTAGCGTCCGATCGCGCCAGCCTGCCCGGCGTGGTCGGCGACGGCGGCCTCGTGCTGCCGCTCGATGCAGCGATGTGGGCCGACGTTCCGCAGTGCATCGGCAACGATCGCGATGTGCTCGTCGCGGCGGGGCGCGCACGAGCCGAGTCGTTCAGCCTGCTTGCCTCGGGTCGCGATCTGCGCGGTGTCTACGAGGGGTTGCTGCGATGACGACCGACCGCACGAAACGCCCCGTCATCGTGTTGTGCCCGCACTTCGCACCCGACACGGCTCCAACGGGTGTCGTGATGACGCGCATCGTCGACGAACTCGTGCGTCTCGGACATCGCGTCCATGTCGTGACGTCGCTGCCGTGGTACCGCCGCCACCGCGTCGAGGACGGATGGACGGGTCGCGTCTGGCGACGGGAAACAACTTCGTGGGGCTCGGTCGTTCGAGTGAGTCCGTTTGCGGGTCGCGACAAGGCCAACATTCCGCGTCGTGCGGTGGGCTTTGCCGGCTTCAGTCTTCTCATCGGTGTGAGGGGTCTCTTCGTCGGGGGCGTGCACCGGCGTGCCAGCGCAGTCGTCGCCATGTCGCCGCCGCTCACGCTCGGCCTCACCGGATGGGTCGTTGCGAAGATCCGTCGGGCACCGCTCGTGTTCAACATCCAGGACGTCTTTCCCGACGCTGCGATCAGCACGGGCAAATTGTCGAACCGGCGCGTCATCGCGCTCGCCACCTGGCTCGAGCGTCTGAGTTACCGACGTTCCGACGCGGTCGTCGTATTGTCCGATGATCTGCGCAACAACGTCGCCGCAAAGTTGCCGGCGAAACATGCGGGCAAGGCGGTGGTCATTCCGAACTTCGTCGACTCCGACGTCATCGTTCCGCGCTCGACCGATACTGCGTACCGGCACGAATTCGCACCGAAAGCGGACCGTGTCGTGATGTACGCGGGCAACGTCGGTTTCTCGCAGTCGCTTGGACTTCTCGTCGAGGCAGCACGACGGATGGCCGACGTCACCTTCGTCGTGAACGGTGAGGGTTCGTCGCGTGCCGATCTCGAATCGCTCGCCTCCGGACTGACGAACGTGGTCTTCGTCGACTACCAGCCCACCGACCGCTTGGCGGAGGTGTTGGCAAGCGCCGACGTGCACGTGGTGCCGCTGCGGTGTGGCCTCGGCAACGTGAGCGTGCCGTCGAAGGCGTACTCGATCATGGCCGCGGCGCGCCCGATCGTCGCGTCGATCGACGCCGACAGTGAAGTGGCGCGAATGATCGGCAGCGCGCGCTGTGGCGCGGTCGTGCCGCCCGACGACGCCGACGCGCTCGTCGCAGCATTGCGGTC
>JAGWWV010000120.1 GCA_018970175.1 Acidobacteriota bacterium | reverse complement strand
GGAATGTTGAACGGCGCCACGCCCCTCTTCGTCGCCACAGTCGGCGCACTTGCCTTCAAGAAGAAGGCGTCGAGGGCCCAGGTAAACGGACTGCTCGTCGGTTTCGCCGGCGTTGTGGTCATTGCCGTGCCAACCTTCAACGAAGGATCCTCCAGCATCGTCGGCATAGCCCTCATCGTCGCGGCCCTGACCTGTTACGGCTTTTCACTCAACGTGGCCCTGCCCCTGCAGCAGGCCCACGGTTCACTGCCCGTGTTGTGGCGGGCCCAAGCCGCGGCTCTTGTCATGACCACTCCGCTCGGCCTGACCGGAATCAACGACATCGACTTCGCGTGGTCCCCACTCGTCATGATCGTTCTTCTCGGCGTGTTCGGCACCGGCCTTGCCTACGTCATGACCGTCTCGAACGCCGGTCGCCTCGGCGCCACCCGTGCGTCGGTCACCACCTATCTCATCCCTGTGGTCGCCCTCGCCCTTGGCGCACTCATCCGAAACGAGTCGGTCGAACCGCTGTCCATCCTCGGCTGCGCCATTGCACTCGTCGGCGCCTACCTCGCCGGTCGCAGTTCCTGACAACGGCCGCAGTGCCCTCGCCGTTTCTCGGCGCAAATCTTGCCGAAAACTGCACCTCAGCGCGCCGAAAACCCTTTCGCCGATAGAGTCTGCGGCGCCCTGCGGGGACGTAGCTCAATTGGTAGAGCGCCTGCTTTGCAAGCAGGAGGTCGTGGGTTCGATTCCCATCGTCTCCACTCGCTGTGACCACCACCGTGCTCCTCATTTCGTGCCCTGACACGTCGGGCATCGTGGCCGACGTGGCCGGCTGGGTGTCGATGAACGGCGGCAACATCGTGCACGCCGAACAGCACACCGACACCCACAACCAGATGTTCTTCCAACGGGTCGAGTTCACACACGACGGCACCCGCAACCTCGACTTCTTCAAGACCGCCTTCGGTCCAATTGCCGCAAAGTTCGGCATGTCGTTCACGATGAACGAATTGCCATGGCGCCCGCGCACCGCGATCATGGTGTCGAAGACGGTGCACTGCCTGTCCGATCTTCTCACGCGCTCGCGTTACGGCGACCTGGGTCTCGACGTGCAGGCGGTGGTGTCGAACCACGACGACAGCCGAGAGCTCGTCGAAGCCTTCGGTTACCGGTACGAACACGTCGCAGTCGGTGAGGGCGCGAACGCCCGAACCGAACAGGAACAAACGGTCTCGAACCTTCTCGACTCGATGAACCTCGACCTCGTCATCCTTGCCCGTTACATGGTGGTGCTGCCGGCGTGGTTTGCCGACAAGTGGTACGGACGGATGATCAACATTCACCACTCGTTTCTTCCCGCTTTCATCGGTGCCAACCCGTACCGTCAAGCGCACGACCGAGGTGTGAAAGTCATCGGAGCAACCGCGCATTACGTGACGAGCGATCTCGACGAGGGTCCGATCATCGAACAAGACGTGGCGCGCGTGTCGCACCGTGACGACGTCGCCGAACTCACCCGCCGCGGCCGCGACCTGGAAACCGTCGTGCTGGCCCGCGCCGTCCGCGCTCACGTGGAACACCGCGTGTTGGTGTGGAACAACCGCACCATCGTGTTCAGCTGATCGACATGTCGAACTTCGTCGGCATCTACAACGCGGACGGCACGTTGTTGGGTGAAATCTCCTACGTGGC
>JAGWWV010000053.1 GCA_018970175.1 Acidobacteriota bacterium | reverse complement strand
GGTCCCTCGGTGGGCCCGTAAATCGGGATACCGGTCACGGTGAAGGCGAGCGTGCCGAGTTGGTTCTCGATGCTCGTTGATGCGGTTGCAACCTTCGGTGATGTGGTGATCTTCCACGTGAAGGCCTGTTCGCGCAGCGCGTTCGGCGTCTTGGCGACGAAGGTATAGCCGATCATTCCGTTCGACGTGACGGTGAGCGTGTCGCCGCTGCATGATGCGGCGACGTTCGGCTTTGCGTAGCCCGAGCCTGCGCCGGGGGCGGAGGCAAGGTTGACGAACTTGTAGGACGAGGGGCAACCCGAAGCGGTCTGCGATGTCGTTGGCGCCGAAACGGCCAGGGTCTTCGTCGCCGAGCGTGAGGCGAATGCGCGGTACGCGGCGATCTTCACCGTGAGCTTGCACTTGCCCGCCGTCGACGACGTGACGATCTTCTTCGACTTCACGGAACAGGCCCCGCTTGCCGACCATGTCTGGGTACCCCCGGAGTCGGTGGCGAACAGGGTCTTCGTCGCGTAGGTGGTTCCGGTGGCGAGGTCGGCGACCTTCCAGGCGGCCGATGGGCGGCTGGCGGCGCGGGCCGTGGCGGGAAGCCCGACGGCCAGGGCGACGAGGGCGGTGGCGGCCAGGGCCCGGGCGAATAGACGGGGCGTTGTTGTCATGGGGTCATTGTGAACCCGGGCCGGGCGCGGCGTGGCGCAGACAGTGAAGAACTGGCGAAGAATCGACGGGGCCGCGCGGGCGTTGCCGCCTTAGCACTCGTGCCGTTAGAGTGCTAGCACTCGCACACCCCGAGTGCGAGGTGCTCGCACAGAGCCTTTCCAACACTGAGATTCAGAGGAGAACCATGGCAAAGATCATCGCTTTTGACGAACAGGCCCGCCGCGGCCTCGAGGCAGGCATGAACAAGTTGGCCGATGCCGTTCGTGTCACCCTCGGACCAAAGGGTCGCAACGTCGTTCTCGACAAGAAGTGGGGCGCTCCCACCATCACGAACGACGGCGTGTCAATTGCAAAGGAAATCGAACTCGAGGATCCGTACGAGAAAATCGGCGCGGAACTCGTGAAGGAAGTCGCGAAGAAGACCGACGACGTGGCCGGTGACGGCACCACCACGGCAACGGTTCTCGCATGGAACATGGTGCGCGAGGGTCTGCGCAACGTTGCGGCCGGCGCCAACCCGATGAGCCTGAAGAAGGGCATCGAGGCGGCCGTCGAGGCGGCAATCGGCAGCATCAAGGCCCTTGCCAAGGAAGTCGACTCGAAAGAGCAGATCGCCCAGGTCGCAGCCATCTCGGCAGCCGACCAGGAAATCGGCAACATGATCTCCGAGGCCATCGACAAGGTCGGCAAAGACGGCGTCATCACCGTCGAAGAGTCGCAGACCTTCGGCATGGAGATGGACCTGGTCGAAGGTATGCGCTTCGACAAGGGCTACATCTCGCCCTACTTCGTCACCGATGCCGACCGCATGGAGGCGTCGCTCGACGATCCGTACATCCTGTTCGTCTCGTCGAAGATCTCTAACGTGCGCGACATGCTCCCCGTTCTGGAAAAGGTGATGCAGGGTGGTCGCCCGCTCGTCATCATCGCCGAGGACGTCGAAGGTGAAGCACTCGCAACTCTCGTGGTCAACAAGATCCGCGGCACTTTCAAGAGCGCAGCCGTCAAGGCCCCCGGCTTTGGTGACCGCCGCAAGGCGATGCTGCAGGACATGGCCATCCTCACCGGTGGTCAGGTCATCAGCGAGGAAGTCGGCCTGAAGCTCGACAACGTCACGCTCGACCTGCTCGGTCGTGCAAAGCGCGTCGTCATCACCAAGGACGAAACCACCATCATCGAAGGCGCGGGCGCAGAAGACGACATCAAGGGTCGCATCAGCCAGATCAAGACCGAGATCGACAACACCGATTCCGACTACGACCGCGAGAAGCTCCAGGAGCGCCTCGCCAAGTTGTCGGGCGGCGTCGCGGTTCTCAAGGTCGGCGCTGCAACCGAGGTCGAACTGAAGGAAAAGAAGCACCGCATCGAAGATGCCGTCAGCACCACCAAGGCTGCAATCGAAGAAGGCGTCGTCCCCGGTGGTGGCGTTGCACTTCTCCGTGCGCAGACCGCAGTGCTCGAGCGCGCCGCCAAGCTCACCGGCGACGAAGCAACGGGCGCCAAGCTCGTGGCTCGTTCGCTCGAAGGTCCGCTGAAGCAGATCGCCGAAAACGCCGGCATGGAAGGCGGCGTCGTGGTTGAAAAAGTCAAGTCGTTGAAGGGCAACGAGGGCCTGAACGCCGCCACCGGCGAGTACGAAGACCTCGTGAAGCTGGGCGTCATCGACGCGGCGAAGGTGACCCGTTCGGCACTGCAGAACGCAGCGTCGATCGCGGCACTGTTCCTCACCACCGAGGCCGTCATCGCCGACAAGCCTGAGGCTTCCGCACCGGCCATGCCGGGCGGAGGTATGGACGACTTCTGAGTCGTCACAACTTCTCGTCGTGATCGCTCTCGTCACCGCCTCGGTGTCGCGCGAACTCGACGAAGACCTACCGATTCTGGGTGCCGCGCTCGAAAGTGCCGGCACCCAGTTTCATTGTGTGAACTGGCACGACGACGTCGACTGGTCGCGGTACTCGGCGATCTTCCTGCGAAGTCCGTGGGACTACCACCTACGCCGCGACGAGTTTCTCGGCTGGCTACGAGCCGCCTCGCGTGTGACCCGGGTGTTCAACCCGTACGACGTCGTCGAATGGAACAGTGACAAGCGGTATCTCGGGGAATTGGTCGCTGCCGGAGTTCCCGTCGTACCCACACGATTCGTCGGGTCGGCCGACGAGACGTTGGTACGCGACGTGTTGGACGAGGTGGGCAACGACGTCGTCGTCAAGCCCAGCATCTCGGCCGGTTCGCACGACACGCTGCGGTACCGCGACGCATCGATGGCACTCGGCGAGGTCGTTGCACACGTCTCTCGCATCGTCGCGGCCGGTGCAGTGACGATGATCCAACCGTACGAGTCGGGTATCGACGAACGTGGCGAGACCGGCATGGTGTGGTTGAACGGCGTGTTGAGCCATTCGTTTCGCAAGGGTGCGATTCTCGCGGCCGAGCCCGACATGGGCAATGGTCTCTACGCCGCCGAGGACATCGATTCACGCACCGCAACGAACGACGAGGTCGCCTTGGGGGAGCAGATCATGGCGTTTCTCGCTTCACGGTTCGGCACCCAGCCTCTCTACGCCCGTGTCGACGTGATCCCCGATGCGGTTGGTCGTCCGCAGCTGATGGAACTCGAACTGGTCGAACCCTCTTTCTTCCTCGCATACGCGCCCGGGGCGGACGACAGGGTGGCTTCGGCGTTCACAAACGCCCAGCGGTAGCGTGGCGTCCATGAGCGAACCGATGTCCCCCTCGGTTGGAATGGGTGTGCTGCACCTTTTCTGCAAGCCGGGTCCAACCTTCGACCGCCAGGCCACCATCAACGCGGTGAAGGAAGCCGAATCGGCGGGTCTCACGGTCATCACCGTCTCCATGCTTGGTCACAAGAGCGACGCCTGCTTCATGGCACTTGCCAACGATATGCGCGACCTGCGTCGTCTGCAGACTGCCATCCAGCGCGCTGGCCTCGACATCGTCGACAGCTACGTGTCGCTCACCGAAGTCAGTGAATACGCCGTTGGTGTGCCGCAGGAAATGTTGAACGCCCGGCTGTATCCGAAGATTCCCGTGCCGGGGAAGAACGCCTTCTGTTTCTACCCGATGTCGAAGCGTCGCAACGTCGGAGCCAACTGGTTCACGTTGCCCTACGACGAGCGTCTGCGCCAGATGCAAGAACACGGCCACAGCGGGCGCAAGTTCGGTGCGAAGGTGACGCAACTTGTCACCGGCTCGACGGGTCTCGACGACTACGAATGGGGCGTCACTTTGTTCGCAGTGAACCCCGACGACCTGAAAGAGGTCGTCTACACCATGCGCTTCGACCAAGCTTCCGCCGAATACGCCGAGTTCGGTCCGTTCTGCATGGGAATGCTCACTCCCGTCGACGAACTCGTCGACCTTCTCTGACGCAACCGCGGTGCACACCGACCTCGCCTATCTGCGCGACGCCTTCGTGCGCGAATTCGACGCGACCGTCGTCGCCGTCGAAGACAACCGCGTGGCTCTCGACCTGACGTACTTCTATCCAACCGGTGGCGGCCAACCCCACGACACGGGAACTCTCGGCGCCGCCCACGTGTCGGAGGTACGCAAAGACGGTGACATCGCGTGGCACACACTGCAGGGTCCGGTTCCCGCAGTAGGCGACGTAGTGCACGGTGTTGTCGATTGGGATCGACGTTTCAAGTTGATGCGCACCCACACCGCGATGCACATTCTCTGCGGTGTCATCTGGAACGAGTGGCAGGTGCCCGTCACCGGTGGAAACATGGAACCACTGTCGGCGCGCATGGACTTCGAGTTCGATCCATTGCCCGAAGGCTTTGCCCGGCGTGTCGAGGAACTCGTCAACGAGGCGATTGCACATGATCATGCGATCGCGGTGAGCTTTCTCCCGCGCGACACGGCCGTGATGGACGAAGACCTCATTCGCACGAAGGTGTCGCTCATCCCCGAGACCGTCAAGGAAATCCGCGTCGTCGACATCGTCGGCCTCGACAAGCAAGCCGACGGTGGTACCCACGTTGCGTCCACGCGGGACGTGGGTCGGTTGCGCGTCGTGAAGTTGGAAAACAAGGGCAAAGGCAACAAACGGGTGCGCGTCGAAATCCACGACTGAACCTGGCCATCGACGGCCGTCCCGATCGGCAATGATGGGCTGATGCAATCCGAGGTGGTGGGGCCGCCGAGATTCCCGCCATCCCTCGACGCGCCTGGTATGCGCTGTTGCTGACGTCGTTCGGTCAGTTCTTCGTCATCTTCGATTCGACGGTTCTGAACGTCGGCTTCGCATCGATCGAAAAGGACTTTTCCAACGTGGCACGTACGACGTTGGCGTGGGCATTGACGAGCTATTCGATCGGTACCGCGTCGCTGTTGCTTCTTGCGGGTCGCGTGGCCGATCTGTTCGGACGCAAGCGCGTGTTCCTCGTCGGTATTTCGATCTTCGCGATCGGCAGTTTGGGTGCCGGGTTGGCACCGAACGTGGGAATTCTCATCGCAACCCGCGCGGTGCAGTCGGTGGGTGGGGCATTGATGGTGCCCACGTCGATTGCGCTTGCGCTGCTGACCCTCGGCGTCCTGGAGGGGGAGAAGTGGGGTTGGACCAGCCCGGGAATCCTCGCCTCTTTCGTCGGTGTGGTGCTGTTCGGGTGGATCGTCATTCGCCGTTCTCTCACGCACGCGGAGCCGCTTCTCGACATGTCGATCTTCCGTCATCGTCGCTTCAGCACGGCTTCGATCGCGACGTTCACGTTGAACCTCCCGGTGGCCGGTTTCTGGTTCAGCGCCCCGCTCTTTTTCCAGACGGTGTGGGACTGGTCGGTGTTGAAGAGCGGCTTTGCGATCATGCCGACTCCGGTCATCATCTTCCTGACGGCGACGATCGCGGGTCGTTTTTCCGACGGGGCGCTGATCAAACCGATCATTGCCACCGGAGCGGTGTGCTGTGCGACCGGCATCATCGGTCTCGCTCTGTTCCTCGATGCCGAAGCGAACTACTGGATGCACTACCTGCCGTTTGCGGCGATCTACGGCATCGGATTGGGTTTGTCGTGGTCGAATCTCACGGCTGCCGCTTTGGTCGGTATCGACCACGAGAAGTTCGGTGTCGCGAACGGAACGAATCTCACCTTCCGTCAAGTGGGTGGTGCGATGGGCGTGGCCATGTCGATCGCCGTTGCCGGCGAATCCAGGGTTCTGGGTTCGGCCGCCGCGTTCCATCGCGTGTGGTTGGTGCTCTCGATCTGGATGATCGCAACCGTCATCTTCTTCACCTTGGCGTACCCGAAAATTTCCGCCGCGCCGGGAGACCCCCACAACTAAGGTGACGCGGTGCCCGAGACATCGAATCTTCTTGCCTTCATCGGCGCGACGGTCGTGCTTTTGTTGATTCCGGGACCCGCGATCATCCTCAACTTGAACCGCACGCTTGCCGACGGGCGATCGCATGGTCTGGCGACCGTCGCGGGGCTGGAGATCGGCGACATGATTCAGGCCTCGTTGGCGGCCCTGGGCTTGAGCGCCGTTCTCGCTACTTCAGTCAGTCTCTTCAACGCCATCAAGTGGGGCGGGGTTGCGTATCTCATCTTCACCGGGGTGAAGACGCTGTTGACACGCCCCGACGAGCTGCGTAGCGATGCGACCCACACGACGCTGGCCCAGTCGTTCCGTCAGGGAATCATCGTGAATGCACTCAATCCGAAGACGTCGCTCTTTTTCCTGTCGATCTTCCCGCAGTTCGTCGATGCGAAGGCACCGAATGCGAAGGTGCAGTCCCTTGTTCTGGGTCTCGTCTTCGTGATTCTTGCGACGTTGTTCAACGGGTCGTACACGTTGATGGCAAGTAGCTTGCGCGAAGTCTTGTTGCGCGGGCGCGCGGTCTACGTGATGCGTCGCTATGTCTCGGGCTTTGCGTTCATCGGACTTGGCCTGCTTGCGATGACCGCAGGACATCCGTCCAGCGCCGACTGAGCGCGGTACGTGTTCGCTGTACCCATGGCGGGACGGCGACCGGCACTCGGTCCGACGGTTGATGAGGAACGTGCGACGACCGTCGAAGGTGTCCGCAAACGGTTGATTCACCGCCTGCCGTGGCTGGGGATCGGTCTCGTCGGGGCAATGGCCTCGGCGTGGATGGTGGGGGCCGCAGAGGAAGAGTTGTCGCGAACCGTCGCCGTCGCCTTCTTTCTGCCGGCCATCGTCTACATGGCCGATGCGGTGGGTACGCAGACCGAAGTTCTTGCCGTTCGGGGCCTGGCCGTCGGTGTGTCGATCCGAGAGATCGTGATGAAGGAGCTTCTTGCGGGACTCTTGATCGGTGTGTGCATTTCTGCCGCGTTCTTTCCGTTCTGTTTGTTGCTCTACGGGAAGGTGACCCTCGCGATTGCGGTCTCGGTGGCTCTGCTCGTCAGCTCGACCGTGGCCAGTGTCGTTGCGTTGGTCTTGCCGTGGGTGCTCACGTCGATGGGGAAGGACCCCGCCTTCGGCTCGGGTCCCATATCAACGGTCATCCAGGACTTGTTGTCGATAGCGATCTATCTCGTTCTCGCGACGCTGATCGTGTGACGCGCAACTAGTCTCGCCGCATGTCCGTGACGCCCCGATTCCAGGTGCACTTTGCGTCACCGCGCGGATTCCGTCAGGCGTTCCATCTCGAGCGTGCGCACGGTCGTAACGACGTTGCAATGTTGTGCGTTCACGGATGGCCCGAGACGAAACGGCTGTACAACCGTGTCGTCGAGCCGTTGTGCAACGCCGGCTTCGATGTGGTTGTGCCGGACCTGCGCGCCTTCGGCGAGTCCGAGATGGGCCCCGATGGATACAACGACGTCGTGTCGCATGCCCGCGACATTCATGCATTGGTACACGATCATCTCGGATACGACCGCGTAATTCTCGTCGGGGGAGACCTCGGTGGTTCGGTGATTCAAGAGGTTGCACTGCGTTGGCCCGACTGGGTCGACCGCATGGTGCTATTCAATTCGCCGCTGCCGTATCTGAAGTCCGAGATGGCGGGCCTTGCCACGCGGGCCGACGCGTCGACGCGGGATTACTTCGAGCGCCAGGGCACCGACGCCGACGGGCTGATCGCCGAACTGACCACGCCCGATGCGTGCCGTTCGTACGTCGCAGAGTTCTACGGCCCGCGTCTGTGGGCGTACCCGGGCGGATTCTCCGCGGCCGACGTGGCGTATCACTGCGAACCATTCGGTGACGCACGACGGTTGCGCGAGACCTTTGGCAACTATGAATCGGCGTATTCCGCCGACAAACGCGTGGAACGTCCGTTGTTCGGTCGCAACGAGTCGACACCGACGCTCGTCATTTTCGGAACGAGCGACCACGTGATCTACCCGGACTTCGACAAGATGGCCGCCGTGGTGTTCACCCACCACGAGGGACCCGTACGCATCGAGAACTGCGGCCATTTCGTGCCGTGGGAGGCGCCTGAGCGATTCGTCGAACTGACGATCGGATTTTGCCGCGACCGTTAGCCTGCAGACATGTCGCAGGAACTCGACCGCGCCCGTTACGTGTCGTTCACTTCTTTGAAGCGTGACGGCACGGCCGTCGCCCTCCCCGTGTGGGTGGTTGCCTTCGAAGGTGGTTACGCATTCACCACCGACCCCGACGCTTTCAAGGTGAAGCGCGTGAAAAACAATCCGAAGGTGACGTTGCGTGTGTGTTCCATGCGCGGCAAGGTCGCCCCGGGCACCACGGAGTACCAGGGCACGGCGGAGTACGTCGACGCGGCCACTGCGGATCGTGTCAATCGGGCGATTCGTCGCAAGTACTGGTTCGCGTATCACGTGCTCATCGCCCCATCGAACCTCTGGTCGCGTCTGCGCGGTGGATCCGGTGCGGCCGGACATGCCGCCATCAAGGTCACTCTCTCCGCCTGACGGCGGAGGTGTTCACGATGACCACGACGTACGAGTCGGCGACGGCCGACCTGATCGATGCAATCGACAAGGTCGTCGAAGGGTGGCTCGTTCGTGTTGCCGAAACCGTCTTCGTTGCCGGGAACGGAGCGCTGACCGGTGACTTCCGTCGGGCTGCCCAGGCAGCCGCCCGCGATGGCGCGACATGGACGATGACGAAACTGCACGACGCGCTGGAAGTCGATGTCGACGCGCAGCGGGTGAACCCACTGCAGATCCTGCGTGATGCGGTGCGGTTTCCCACCGAGTTGTTGGTCGCCGCCGGCATTCCGGCACCCCAGCGCGACGAATTCGATGTGAAGATCAACCCCGATGACGTGTACGGCATTGGTCCGGCGCACTGGAACGACATCGACGAGTCGTTGACCGAACCGGGCATCATCTGGGGTGCCGCCAAGGCGAGCACGGTATTGCAGCGTCGGCGCGCCGAGGGGAAACTTGACCCCCGATGACGACCACCGCCGAGTTTCCCGGTCGACGTGGCGACCTGATCGCACAGTGGGGCGTCTCGTCGCCCGCGTCGGGAACCGACTTCTGTGCGGCGCTGTCCGCACTGACCGATGCGATGCTGCAGTCGCTCTTCGCCGAGGCATGTGCACAGACGGGCATCAAAGGCGACGTGGCGCTCGTTGCCGTCGGTGGGTACGGACGCGGCGAAATGGCCCCGTTCAGCGACCTCGATGTGTTGTTGCTTCACCGCAACGTGAAAAAGATCGACGACTTGGCGAGCGCGCTTTGGTACCCGCTGTGGGACCTGAAGTTCAAGCTCGGTCATGCGGTGCGCACGCCGAAAGAGACGAAGAACCTCGGGGACAGCGACCTCGACACGGCCACGGCGCTCATCACGGCGCGCGGTGTGGCCGGCGACGCGGCCCTGTCGGGTGAGGTCATCGAGCAGTCCCGCGAACGGTGGCGCAAGCGCGGTCGCGACTCGCTGCGCGACGTGCACAAGCGCGTGATCGAGCGACACGCCAGTGCGGGCGAAGTCGCCTTCCTCCTCGAGCCCAACCTGAAAGAAGGTCTGGGTGGTTTGCGCGACATCCACGCCCTGTGGTGGGCGGTCGATGCAGGTCTCGTCTTGTCGGGGGCGGATCGCCAGGAACTCAAGCGGGCGAACGAAGTTCTGTTGACGGCGCGTGTGGCGTTGCACGTTTCGACCCAACGCGTCGGCGACGTACTGCGTCTCGAAGACCAAGATGCCGTTGCGCGTCTCGCAGGATTCGGCGATGCCGACAAATTGATGGCGGCCATTGCGGCAGCGGGGCGAAGCGTCGCGTGGACCGCCGACGAAGCCTGGGCACGCCTTGATCCACCCGCCAATGCGAATGAACCCTCACGGCGCCTCGCGCCCGGGGTTGAGCTCGTCCGTGGCGAGGTTCATCTCGATGAGACCGCGAACCCCTCCGTCGATCCCACGCTCGTGCTTCGGGTGGCGACTGCGGCGGCGCGTTTGAACGTGCGGATTGATCGCGAATCCCTCAATCGACTCGGGGAAGAGACACCGGTGTGGCCGGATCCGTGGCCTGCAGGCGCGAGTGACGACTTCGTCGCGCTGATGCTCGAGGGCGAGCGGGCGATTCCGGTCCTCGAGTCTCTCGACCAGCGTGACCTCATCACGAAGGTCCTGCCCGAGTGGGCTCCGAATCGCAGCAAGCCGCAACGCAACGCGTACCACCGCTACACGGTCGACCGTCACCTGTGGCAGACCGTCGCGAACGCCGCGGCGCTTGCCGACACCGTCTCGCGTCCCGACCTGTTGATGTTCGGTGCGTGGTTCCACGACATCGGCAAGGGCTACCCCGGTGACCACACCGATGTGGGCGTCGAGATGTTCGCCACGATCGGCCCGCGCATGGGGTTGTCGGCCGACGACGTTGCAACCGTGCAGGCACTGATTCGCCACCATTTGTTGCTCGCCGACACTGCGACGCGACGCGATCTGTCCGACGACGCCACCATCACGGGCGTTGCAAACGAACTGAAGTCGTCGGTGACACTCGAACTGCTCCGCGCGCTCACGGAAGCCGATTCGAAGGCAACCGGGGTGTCGGCATGGAGCGACTGGAAGGCCGGCCTCGTGTACGAACTCACCGAACGCGTGCACCACGTCCTTGGTGGCGGCGACGTGCACGACGTCACCTGGAAGTTGTTCCCCGATGCCGAAGTGCTCGAGATGATGGCCGAAGGTCGGTTCGCCGCCTGCACCACCGAGAACTCGATCATCGTCGTCACCCCCGATAGGCCGGGCACCTTCAGCAAGGTCGCCGGTGTGATGGCGTTGCACGGCCTCGACGTTCTCGGAGCCGAAGCACACTCCGACGAGCAGGGAATGGCGGCATCGGAATTTCGTGTGCAGCCCCCAGC
>JAGWWV010000013.1 GCA_018970175.1 Acidobacteriota bacterium | reverse complement strand
ACCTTGATTCCCGTCAACGGCGGCTGGTTCGTGGTCATTGGTTCCCCCCGGAACGTCGGCGTTTGTTGGGGGCGATGTTGTCAGATCACCGTGCGACGGGCGCAACGGAGGGCCAGGGTCGGCCGCGTTCCATGGCGAGACCGACGTCGAGCAGCACCTGTTCCTGGAAGTGCTTGCCCACCACTTGCAGGCCAACCGGAAGGCCGTCGACAAAACCCGCGGGAACCGACAGCGCCGGATTGCCGTGGAGGTTCGCGGGGAACGTGAGGCGACCGTTGTTGTTGGCTCCTGCAACGATGCCGCCGAACGTGTCGGGTAGCGGGCCGTCGGCATTGAACGCGACGTCGGGGTTGCTCGCCGTCATCACGATGTCGACATTGCGGAAGATCTCGGCCATGCGTTCGTTCAACGCCGCACGGCGTCGTTCGATCTTGTGTCGCGCGGCCGAACCATAAAGCCCCTCGGTGTACTGCAGGCCCATGCGAATTTCCGGCGTCAGGTCATCGGCGCATCCGGGCCACAGGTCGCCGAGTTCCTCGCGGATCGAGATCATGCCCGAGATCGACCACGCGGCGCCCATGCTGGGCAACGTCGTGTCGATGTCGACGCGTCGCATGCCCGTGGTGCGGATCACCCAGTCGGCGGCGTCTTCGAGCACCGTCCACATCGCGGGTGAAACGGTTGCCCCACCCCAGTCGGAGACAACCGCGACACGCAGACCCCGAAGGTCGATGGAGCCGAGCTCGTCCTCCCAACCCGAGACGCGCGGAAGCGACAGTGGATCGCGCGCATCGTGGCCGTTGGCGACGTCGAACCAGCGTGCGGTGTCGCGGATGCTGCGCGACACGCAGCCCGTCGACACCGTGAGGTTGCCGAGGTAGTGCATCGGGGCGCGTGGGATGCGTCCGTAGGTGGCCTTCAGTCCGACCAACCCGCAGAACCCCGCAGGAATGCGGATCGATCCACCGCCATCGCCCGCGGTTGCAATCGTGCACAAACCACCCGCGACGGCGGCCGCGCTGCCACCCGACGAACCGCCGGGCGTGCGACCGATCTGCCACGGGTTGTGCGTGGAGCCGTTGAGCAGCGTGCGCGTGACGTTGACGCCGCCGAACTCGCTCGCGGTTGTCATCGCGTAGGGAACCATGCCGCCTTCGTGGGTGAGACGTTCGACCTGCAGCGAGGTGTGCGTGCCGCGACGGTTTGCGAATGCGACGCATGCCTCGGTGTCGGGCCAATCGGCGACGGATTCCAGTTCCTTCACGGCAAGCGGAACGCCACCAAACGGCAGGTTGACGTCGGCGCGCGACGCGGCGTCGAGCGCACGGTCGGGGTCGATGTGGCTGAACGCGTTCAGGCCGGTCTTCTTGTTTGCCTCTGCTGCGGCGATCGACGCCTGCATCTCTTCGACCGGGTGACGGCGGCCCGCGCGGAACTCGTCGACGAGGCCGCAGGCGTCGCCCTGGAAAGTGTCGGACGCGGAGGTGGTCATGAACCGAAACTACTGGACATGCCGTTGCGCCGTTAGCGTGAGGGTCATGGACACGCGGGCGTTTCTCGGTCTCGAACAGAGCCACAATCCGTTCCGCTGGCACATGGAGATCACCCAACGCGTGTCCACCTCGGGCAACTTCTTGTTCGGCGGCTGCGGACTGGGTGCGGCGATCTCGGCAATGGAGGGCACCACCGGTCGCACCACCATCTGGGCCACGTCGCAGTACCTCGCCTACGCAAAACCCGGCCAGGTGCTCGATATCGACGTCACCGTTGCGGTCGCGGGTCACCAGATCACCCAGGCACGTGCGGTGTGCCATGTCGGATCGCGCGAGATCCTCACGGTGAATGCGGCTCTCGGTGATCGTCCGATGGACGTGCACGGTCAGTTCGAAGTGATGCCCGATGTTCCTGCGCCACTCGACTGCCCGCCGCGGGAACACCGTCTCGTGGCCGACGGATCGATCAACGACACGCTGGAACAGCGCATGGCCAAGGGTCGGCCGATCGACACCCTCGACGGCACGCTCGGTGACGGGCGCACGCTGATGTGGGCGCGTATCCCGCAGGTCATCGAAGGTGTCGACGCAAGCGCCCTTGCGGTACTCGGTGACTTCGTTCCGATGGCCATCAGCCACGCGCTCGGCGTGCGCGGAGGCGGGAACAGCATCGACAACACGCTGCGTGTCGTGAAACTCGTTCCGACTGAGTGGGTGCTGCTCGACATCCGCATTCACGCGGTCGAGCGCGGCTTCGGCCACGGTCTGGTGCACATGTTCGCCGAGGACGGCACGCTGCTCGCCACGGCCAGCCAGAGCGTGATCTTCCGTTACTGGCCGTAATCGCGCTTTCTGGAAAGATGGCGCCATGACGGGCGCAGCACTTCCCAGACGTAACGGCATGACGGTTCCGCTGCCGGGACATCTCCACACCCACCGCGACGGTCTGGCGAAACTCGCCGACCTGGGTTACAGCGACATCTGGTCGGCCGAGTCCGACGGCGCAGACGGCTTCACGCCGCTCGCACTCGCCGCTGCGTGGGAACCGCGCCTGCGTTTGGGTACGGCCATCATTCCCGCCTTCACGCGTTCGCCTGCCGCCTTCGCGCAGTGCGTCGCATCGCTGGCCGATGCCGCTCCGGGCCGATTCGCCATCGGTATCGGTTCGTCGAGCAACGTGATCGTCGAGAAGTGGAACGGTGTGCCGTTCGTCGAGCCCTACAAGAAGGTGCGCGACGTCGTGCGGTTTCTTCACGATGCGCTGGCGGGCGAGAAGATCGCCAAGAAGTACGACACGTTCGAGGTCAATGGTTTCCGCCTGGGCGTGAAGCCCGAGGTCAAGCCGCAGATTCTCGTTGCAGCGTTGCGCGAGGGGATGTTGAAACTCGCCGCGCGCGAAGCCGACGGCACCATCATCAACTGGCTGTCTCCCGAGGACACGAAGAAGGTTGCCGCAGTGGTGAATGCGGCGTCGGGTGGCCAGCCCAAGGAAATCGTCTGTCGCATCTTTTGCTGCCCCAGCGAAAACACCGAGGTCGTGCGTCAGGCGGCGAAGTTCGCAATTGCGGCGTACCTCAACGTGCCGGTCTACGCGGCGTTCCACGAATGGTTGGGTCGCGGTCCGCAGTTGCAGGGCATGTGGGATGCGTGGAAGGCGGGCGACCGCAAGGCCGCTCTTGCCGCGATTCCCGACGAGGTTGTCGACGAACTGGTTGTGCACGGCTCGCCGGCCGAGTGCCGCAAGAAGATCGACGCGTACTTCGCCAACGGCGTGACGACAAGTTCGATCGCCATCATGGCCCTCGACCCCGAACTGAACTACTGGAAGGCAGTCGAAGAACTCAGCCCCTCGCGCGGGTAGCCGTCACACGCCCAGCGCGTCGGCCAGTCGTCGCCACTCGGCGTGGGGCATCGTGCGCGGTGTCGAGGTGAGCACCTGTATCGCCACGTGGTCGGCGCCCGCCGCTTCGTGTTCGCGCACGCGACGGACGATCGCGTCTTCGTCGCCCCACGCCACGATTGCATCGACCACGCGATCGGATGCCGGCGTCGACGCCGAACCGAAGTCGTCGTCGGTGAAGCCGAACGAGCGCAGGCCATTCAGATAGTTCGGCTGCTGCAGGTAGCGGGTCAGGTTGCGGCGTGCGGTGTCGCGGGCGCTGTCGGCGTTGGTGTCGAGCACCACCATCAACTCGACCGCAAGGTTCTTCGCCCCGGGCGACGATGCGGAGTCGAGGTCGCCGCGGGCACGCGCGGTGTGCTCGGGCGGCATGAGGTACGAGAACCCGCCATCGGTGCGTTCGGCGGCGAGGCGCATCATGCGCGGTCCAACCGCACCGAGAACGCGACGCGGATTGTCGGGCTTCGGGCACACGAACTCGGCGGCGTCCATTTCGTCGAGGTACTGACGCATGCGTGTGAGCGGTTTGTCGTAGTCGACTCCCGACAGGGCGCGCTGTACGAACGACGCATGGCTGACACCGACGCCGAGAATGAAGCGGTCGGGAAACGCTTCGGACACGGTCATCCAGCCGGCGTTCATCGAAACAGGGGCGCGTAGCTGCAGGTTGGCGATGCCGCTGGCGAGTTTGATGTTGCGGCTCGCGCCGAGCAGCAGCATCGCGTTGGCGAAGATCTCGCGGTTCGTCGTTTCGCCGATCCAGAAGGTCGACCAGCCCATGGCGTCGAGTTCGGCGAAACCGTCGCGGGCCACCGCTGCGGGTTGGAGTTCGAAGGCTGCGGAGAAGATTCCGTACTTGCCGAGTTGCAGTTTGTCGGGATGTTGTGCCACGGGGAGAGAACCTAACGGTCACCGCCCCGGCGCGTGCGACCGATCAGGCGGCGGTGGTTTCGTTGGCCGTGCGGGCGGCCTGTTCGGCCAGCTGCCGGCGGATGAGCGCAATGTGCTTCAGGCCCAACTTGCGCGTGCGCTCGGACAGGCGCAACTGCAGCGGCGGCTCGTAGCCGTCGAGGCCCAGCGTCGGCTGTTCGGGTGAATGGTTCTGCGTCACGTCATCAGCATTGCGAAGGGGTGTCACCCAACCCTCGGGGGTACCGTGGACGCCGATGTCAACACCCGACCCCCACAGCGACCAGGGCGCGGGGCGACGGGGCTGGAAGCTTCTCGCCGAAACCCTGCGCGAACAGCGCCGCGGACTCGCCATCGGCGTCGCGGTCGGCCTGGTGTGGAGCATCGCGAAGATCTCGGTTCCCAGCCTGTTCCGTCTCGGCATCGACAGGGGAGTCGAGCGCAACGGCTCGCTTCTCTTTTGGACGCTGCTCATCGCCACCGCCGGTGTGGTGACCGGAATTTTCACCGCGTTCCGGCGCTGGGTGGCCTTCCGCGAAAGTCGGGCCACCGAAACGTCGTTGCGCGAACGTCTCTTCACGCATCTCCAGGGACTGCACATCGGCTATCACGATGTCGCCCAAACGGGTCAGTTGATGAGCCGTGCATCGAGCGATCTCGGCCTCGTGCAGGCGTTCGTCGTGATGATTCCGCTCACGTTGTCGAACGTGATGCAGATCCTCGGTGTCGTCGTGATACTGGCGCTCAGTCAGCCGATGCTCGCTCTCGTCGCACTGCTGCCGTTGCCGTTCGTGAATTTGTTGGCGCGGCGTTTCAGCAACGCCATCCACCCTGCCGTCCTGGCCGTGCAGGCGGAACAAGCCGAACTCGCCAACGTGGTCGAGGAGTCGGTGTCGGGCATCCGCGTGGTGAAGGGCTTCGGTGCCGAGGGCGCGCAGATGGCAAAACTGCGCAAGGAAGCCGACGACATTCGTGCGGTGTCGTTGGGCGCGGCAAAGATCCGCAGCCGTTTCCTGCCGGGCATCGACCTGTTGCCCTCGCTCGGCCTGATTGCCGTGCTTGCACTCGGTGGTCACCGCGTCATCGACGGACGCATGACGGTCGGCGAACTGGTCGCGTTCAACAGTTACCTCATCATGCTCATCTGGCCGTTGCGCAACATCGGCATGACCATCGCATTCGGCCAGCGTGCCGCCGCGGCCCTCATTCGTGTGAACGAGGTGCTTGCCACCGAGCCGGCGGTGGCCGACCCACCCAAGCCCCAGCGTTTGCCGCAGCGGTCGAGTTCGGCTTTCACCGGGGCTGTGCGCTTTCGCGACGTCCACTTCGCGTACCCGAACGGCACCGACGTGCTCCACGGGTTCGATCTCGAGGTGCGGCCGGGCGAGTCGATCGCCATCGTCGGGGCAACGGCCAGCGGCAAGAGCACGGTGGCTCGTTTGTTGCTGCGCTTCTACGACGCGCAGCGGGGCAACGTCTCGCTCGACGGCATCGACGTGCGCGACCTGCGTCTTGCCGACCTGCGGAAGTCGGTGGCCGTCGTCTTCGAAGACACGCTGCTCTTCAACGACTCGGTTGCGGCGAACATCGCCTTTGCCGATCCGAACACACCGCAGGACCGCATCGAAGAAGCCGCACGGCTGGCCGGCGCGCACGACTTCATTCTCGAGCTTCCCGACGGATACGAAACCGTCCTCGGCGAACGTGGCTATTCGCTGTCGGGCGGACAGCGCCAGCGCGTCGCCATCGCACGGGCAATCGTCGCCGACCCGCGCGTCCTCGTCCTCGACGACGCCACCTCGGCGGTTGATCCTTCGAAAGAGCACGAAATCCGCGCCGCGATGGCAACGGTGATGCGCGGACGAACGACCCTCGTCATCGCCCACCGACCCGCCACAATCGCCCTCGCCGAACGGGTGGCTTTGCTCGACGAGGGTCGCGTCGTGGCACTCGGCACACACGAGGAACTGTTGCGCACCAGTGCCCGTTACGCCGACGTCCTGGCCGCACAAGAGCGCCGCGAAGTCGAACTGAAGGGAGCCCAGTAGTGGCCTGGCGACAGGGAGTCGGCCTCACCGAGGAGGAGCGCGTGACGCGCGACGAGGCGAAGAGCCTGCTCTTGCGCACGTTGCAGATGGCGGCGCCGTTTCGTCGAACGATCTATTTCGCGCTCGCCTGTGTCATCACGGTGACACTCTGTTCGCTGGCCGGGCCCGTTGTCATCAAACACGGTATCGACGCGGGCATCCGCAAGGCCGACGAAGGTGCCCTGAACCTTGCCGTCATCATGTACGTCGCCATCGTCGTCACGTCGTACTGCGTCGGGCGACTGCAGTATCTCTTCATCAACAACGCGGGCGAGAACTTCCTTCGCCTGCTGCGCATCAAGGTGTTCGCCCAGATGCAGCGTCAGTCGATGAGCTTCTTCGACCGGGAAAAAGCGGGTGTGCTGGTGGCGCGCATGACCGCCGACATCGAGAGCATGGCGGAAATCGTGCAGTGGGGCCTGCTGCAGTTCATTTCGTCCGCCATTCTCTTCGTGCTCGCGGTGATTCTCCTCTTCTTCCTCTCGTGGGAACTCACGATCGTCGCGCTACTGGTGATGCCCTACATCTGGTTCGCCACCGTGAAGTTCCAGCGCGACTCGAACAAGGCGTACCTCGCGGTTCGTGAACGGGTGGGGGCGAACCTGTCGGCGCTGCAAGAGAGCATCGCCGCGGTTCGCGTCATCCAGGCCTATTCGCGCGAGGAAGAGCAGATCCGCCGATTCCGCGCCTCGAACCAGGCGTTGTACCGCAGCCACATGAAGAGTGTGAAGGTCAGCACCTGGTACTTCGGCCTCATCGAATTTTCCGGGGTTCTCGCCTCGGCGCTCATCGTCGGCGTGGGTGGATGGCTGGTGCACCGCGGTTCGGTGTCGGTGGGAACAGTGGTCGCGTTCGTGTTGTTGCTGTCGAATCTCTTCGACCCGGTGCAGCAGCTGTCGCAGCTGTACAACACGATGCAGTCGGCGGGCGCGGCGCTGAAGAAGCTGTTCGGCATTCTCGACACCGACCCGGAAATCGACGAGCGGCCCGGCGCCGTCGACCTGCCCGCGCGCGGCGATCTGCGCGTCGACAACGTCACTTTCACCTACCACGGTGGGTCGCAGCCCGCCATCGAAGAGGCATCGCTCGTTTTGCCGGCGGGTCAACGCCTCGCGCTCGTTGGGCCGACGGGGGCGGGCAAGTCGACCCTCGCAAAGTTGATGGCCCGCTTGTACGACCCCGTCGCGGGTTCGATCAGCTTCGGCGGCGTCGACCTGCGCGACGCCGGAATGGATTCGCTGCGTCAACGCATCGTCGTCGTTCCGCAAGAGGGTTTCCTCTTCAACGGCACCATTCGCGACAACCTCCGCATCGCCAAACCCGATGCCAGCGAGGAAGACATCACGGCGGCCCTGCGCGCGCTCGGTGTCCTCGAACGTTTCGCGGAACTTCCCGAGGGTCTCGATACCGAGGTGCGCGAACGCGGCTCACGGTTCTCGGCCGGCGAACGTCAATTGGTGTCGCTGGCGCGCGCCGCACTCGTCGACCCGGCCGTGTTGGTTCTCGACGAAGCGACGTCGAATCTCGACCCCGGCACCGAAAAAGACGTCGAGGCCGCCCTTGATGCGTTGATGCGCGGCCGATCGGTCATCGTCGTTGCCCATCGACTCACCACCGTGCAACGTGCCGATCGCATCGCGGTCGTCGACCATGCGACGATCGTCGAACAGGGCAGCCACGACGAATTGATATCGCTGAACGGCTCCTACGCCCGGTTGGTCAATGCTTGGAATTCCGCGCAGCCATTGCGCGGTTGAACACGGTATTCCGCGCAGCCATTGCGCGGTTGAACACGGTATTCCGCGCAGCCACTGCGCGGTTGAACACGATCAGAGCGAAAGCGGCGGCGGGGGAGGACCGAAGCGGTTCTCGCCGTCGGTGCCGGGTTGGGCCCAGAACACGAGGTTCACGATGGGTACCAGGCACCACCAGCCACGACGGTTCGTGTCGTGCATGCGGCGGATGCCGAACATGACGTGCGGAACGAGCGTGGCGAGACCGAAGATGTTCGCAATGGACGAAGAGAAACCGTTGAGTATCAGCTCGCCGACGATGACGAAGAGAAACCACCACCAGAAATCGTTGCGACGGGCGCGGGTGCGAAAGTTGAGGTAGTTGATGAACCCGGTTTTGACGGCGACGACGATCGGCATGGCGTCAACCGTACCCACCCGTCAGCGGCTGACACCGCCTTTGGCGTGCAACACCGTCTTTAGCGAGCGACACCGTCTTTAGCGGGCAACACCGTCTTTAGCGGGCAACAAAGTATTTGGCGCGCGGGTGGTGGCAGATGATGGCCGAGGTTGTTTGCTCGGGTTGGTACTGCCAGCCGGTTTCTTCGTTGACGACGATGCCGAGGCGGCCCGCTTCGAGCAGCTCTGCAACGGTGGCGTTGTCCTCGAGGTCGGGGCATGCCGGGTAACCCCACGAGTAGCGACCGCCACGATATTGCTGGCGGAAGAGACCGTGGAGGCTGGGTCCGTCTTCTTCGACGAAGCCCCACTCGGTGCGGATGCGATGGTGCCAGTACTCGGCGAGCGCCTCGGCCATCTCGACACCGAGGCCGTGGAGGACGAGGTAGTCCTGGTACTTGTTCGCGGCAAAAAGTTCGGCCGCGCGGTCGCTGACGGCCTGGCCCATGGTGACGATGTGGAAGGCGGCGTAGTCGGCTTCGCCCGATTCGACGCTGCGGAAGAAGTCGGCGATGCAGAGGAACGGCTCTTCGTTCTGGCGCGGGTAGTGGAATCGCGCGCGTTCGGTGGTGCGTGAATCGTCTGTCCACACGACGAGGTCGTCGCCGTCGCCGTTCACGGGGAAGTATCCGTACACGACCTGGGGCACGAGAACACCGGTGGCCTTCGCCGTCGCGAGTTGTTCGCGCAGGATGGGCCTGATGCGTGTCTTGAAGTCGTCATCGGTTTCGCCTGCTTCGGGGCGGAACTGCCACTGGTTTCGGAAGAGAGCGGTTTCGTTGATGTAGGCGGCGATCTCGTCGATGCCGATGCCCTTCACGACCTTCGACCCGAGGAACGGTGGTGCAAAGACGTGGTTGTCGACGGCCACTTCGGGGGAACGCTTCGGCAGGTCGACCGCGGCGCGTTCGGTCTTGGTTCGTTCGGGAAGAACGCGACCGCTCGGTGTGCGACCGAATTCGGGGTCGTTGACGCCGCTGCGCTTCATCTCCATCAACTTGTCGAGAGTGTTGAGACCTTCGAAGGCGTCGCGGCCGTAGAAGACCCGTCCCTGGTACACCTCGCGCAGGTCCTTTTCCACGTAGGTACGCGTGAGTGCCGCACCACCGAGCAGAACGGGAAGGTCGGCCATGCCGACGTTGTTCAGTTCTTCCAGGTTCTCGCGCATGATGAGCGTGCTCTTCACGAGAAGACCGCTCATGCCGAGGGCGTCGGCGTTGACTTCCTTCACCTTGGCGATCATGTCGGCGATGGCGACCTTGATGCCGATGTTGTGAACCTCGTAGCCGTTGTTGGTGCAGATGATGTCGACAAGGTTCTTGCCGATGTCGTGCACGTCGCCCTTCACGGTGGCGAGCACGAGACGACCCTTCGAGGTTTGTCCCTCGATCTTTTCCATGTGCGGCTCGAGGTGGGCGACCGCGGTCTTCATAGTTTCGGCGCTCTGCAGAACGAAGGGCAGCTGCATCTGGCCCGAACCGAAGAGTTCCCCGACGACCTTCATGCCGTCGAGGAGGATGTCGTTGATGATGGTGAGCGGGGCGATGCCCTGCGTCATCGCCGCATCGAGGTCGTCGGTCAGTCCGTCGCGTTCGGCGTCGATGATGCGCTGCTTCAGGCGACGGTCGAGCGGCCAATCACTGCGGTCTTCCTTGACCGCCGACACCGATTGCACGTCTTCGAACATGGTGAGCAGCGCGGTGAGGGCGTCTTGCCCCTCGTAGGGCTCGTCCCAGATGAGCGCGTTGCACGCGGCCTTTTGGTGGTCGGGGATGCGTGAGAGCGGAAGGATCTTGCTGGCGTGCACGATGGCGGAGTCGAGACCGGCCTCGACACATTCGGCGAGAAACACCGAGTTCAGAACCTGACGCAACGCCGGCTTCAGACCGAAGCTCACGTTGCTGACGCCGAGCGTGGTGAACGCTCCGGGGATTTCGCTCTTGATGCGGCGGATGGCCTCGATCGTTGCGATCCCGTCGCGACGCAGGTCGGCGTCACCGGTTCCGAGCGGGAATGTGAGCGCGTCGAAGATGAGGTCGCTCGCGCGAAGCCCGTAGCGCTCGCTCGCAATCTTGTGCAGTCGGTGGGCGACTTCCATCTTCCACTCGACGTCACGTGCCTGGCCGCGTTCGTCGATGAGAAGACAGACGGCCGCGCAGCCGTAGTCGCGAGCGAGGCTAAACACGCGGTCGAGGCGACTGCCGACTTCTTCGCCGTCTTCGAGGTTGGCCGAGTTGAGAACCGCACGACCGCCGTTGTGTTGAAGGGCCGCCTCCATCACTTCGGGTTCGGTGGAGTCGAGCACCAGCGGCACGCTGACCTGCGAGGCGAAGCGGCTGGCGATTTCATCCATGTCGATGGCGCCGTTGCGACCGACGTAGTCGACGCAAACGTCGATGACGTGCGCACCTTCGCGCACCTGGTCGCTGCCCATCTTCGTGCAGCCGTCCCAGTCGCCGGCGAGCATGAGATCGCGGAACGCTTTCGAGCCGTTGGTGTTGGTGCGCTCACCGATGATGAGGAACGAGTTGTCCTGGCGGATGGGGACCGGCGAGTAGAGCGAGGTGAGCGAGGGCTCGAGAGTCGGCGCGCGCTTGGCCGGTGTTACGTTTCGCACCGCCTCGACGACCTGACGAAGGTGTTCGGGTGTGGTGCCGCAACAGCCGCCGACGACGGTGATGCCGAGGTCCTCGACGTGGTGGCGGTGGAACGACGCAAGCTCGGCCGGCGTGAGGTCGTAGTGCGTGCGACCGTCGACCACGCTTGGCAGACCCGCATTCGGCAGAACCGAGATGGGAATGGGCGAGTGCTGCGAGAGGTGGCGCAGGTGTTCCTGCATCTCCGCGGGGCCCGTGGCGCAGTTGATGCCGATGACGTCGGGGCGCATCGCCTCGAGTGCCACGAGCGCCGCGCCGATTTCGGTGCCGACCAGCATGCGCCCCGTGGTTTCCATGGTCACCTGCACCTGGATGGGAACTTCGCGGCCGACGATCTTCATCGCCTTGCGGCAGGCCTGCATTGCCGCCTTGATCTGCAGCAGGTCCATGCACGTTTCAATGAGGAAGAGATCGCTGCCGCCATCGAGCAGGCCACGCGCCTGTTCGACGTACGAGTCGTGCAGTTCGGTGAAACCGATGTGACCGAGGCTCGGCAGTTTTGTTCCGGGTCCGATCGAACCGGCGACGAATCGGCTCCGCCCGTCGGCTTCGAAACCGCTGGCGACCTCGCGGGCAAGACGTGCCGCTGCGACGTTCAGTTCGTAGGCGCGTTCCGGAATGTCGTATTCGGTGAGAACCGTCGAGAACGACCCGAACGACGCGGTTTCGATGGCATCGACACCGACGGCGAGGAATGCCTCGTGCATCGAACGGATGACGTCGGGGCGAGTGAGGCACAGCATTTCGTTGCAGCCCTCGAGCGACGGTCCGCCGAAATCGTCGGGCCCGAGGTCGAGTCCCTGGACAAAGGTTCCGAAGGCCCCGTCGAAGACGATGACGCGCTCGTTGACGGCTTCGAGATAGGTCTGACGTGCCATGAGACTCACAAGTTATCCGCACAGGATCGGGCTGGATCGTCCTTTGCGAACTAGCGTTTCGGTCACATGACACGCCAGCCGATCTACACACGCGATGGAGACGACGGAACGACGGGTCTCTTCTACGGCGGGCGAGTCCCGAAAGACTCCGAACTACCCCGCGCCTACGGAACCGTCGACGAAGCTCAGGCAGTTCTCGGTTTGGCACGCAGCACCGCGGCCGGCAACACGGGTGATGCGCGTTCGGCCGAGGTCGTGAAGATGCTCGAGCCCTTCATGCGCGATCTCTGGGTACTGATGGCCGAACTCGCCACGCTTCCCGAGAACCGTCACAAGTTGGTGCCGGGTCAGTCGTGCGTGTCGCCCGACATGGTCGAGCGGATGGAGACCCTCATCGACCATCTCGACACCCAATTCGATCCTCCGACCGAGTTCGTCGTGCCGGGCGAACACCCGGTCTCGGCATGGCTCGACCTTGCGCGCACCGTCGTGCGTCGCGCCGAACGCCATTCCGTCGCCGCGGCCCCGTCGCCCTCGCAGGTCGTGCCCTACCTGAACCGTCTCTCCGACTTGTTGTGGACGATGGCGCGCTGGCAAGAGGGCAAGAGCAAGCCGGTTCGCGAGGTCTCGTAGTTCGCGGTTTCGTAGACTGCGTCACGTGAGCATCACCTTCAAGGTTTCCCGGTCCTCGTCCACCACCGAAGCGATCGGCGTCGTCGTCGCTTCCGACGGTCCCGTGCCGACCGAGGTCGGCCTCAATCGCAAGCAACTCTCGGCGCGCGGCTTCGACGCGAAGGTCGGACAAACGCTGGTGCTTCACGGCTTGCGCGGATCGCGCGTCGTCGTCGCCGTCGGAATCGGTGACCCGCGGAAGTTCGGTCCCACCGAGGCGCGGAACACCGCCGCCGCTCTGGCCCGCGCGGTGTCGAAGTCGACGTCGGTTGCCACGGGTCTCGCCGATGCGGGCACCGGCAATCGCGCGCAGATCGCACAGGCGGTGGTCGAGGGCTTCCGTCTCGCGACGCACCGCTACACGGAACTGAAGAACGACAAGTCATCGGCATCGAAGACCGACTCGGTCGTCCTCACCGCATCGTCGAATTCGGCGGCGGCCGTGCGCAACGGTGTCGCGCGCGGAACCACGGTCGCCGACGCGGTGTGCATGGCGCGCGACCTTGCGAACATGCCGCCCGCGTACCTCACCGCGCGCATGATGGCCGAGCGTGCCGTGGCCGTCGGCCAGGCAACCGGTCTCGACGTGAAGGTGTACGACCGCGACCAGTTGGCCAACATGGGATGCGGCGGCATTCTGGGTGTCAACAAGGGCAGCGTCGAACCGCCGCGGATGGTGAAGCTGGTCTACACGCCGAAGTCGGGCGCCAAGCTCATCAAGGGTCGCAAGGGCCACGTGGTCCTCGTCGGCAAGGGCGTGATGTACGACTCGGGTGGTATCTCGCTCAAGCCGTCCGATCCGTCGCACGCCGTCATGAAGATGGACATGTCGGGTGCCGCCGCGGTGCTGGCCACCATGAGCACCCTCGCCTCGCTCAACTGCAAGGTGCAGGTGACCGCTTACCTGATGTGCACCGACAACATGCCGTCGGGGTCGGCGCTCAAGTTGGGTGACGTGCTCACCATGCGCAACGGCAAGACCGTCGAGATTCACAACACCGACGCCGAGGGTCGTCTCATCCTGGCCGACGGACTGTCGTTGGCCGCCGAGTCGAAACCGCACGCCATCATCGACATCGCCACGTTGACGGGCGCTTGCATTGTTGCCCTGGGCGAGAAAGTCGCCGGCGTACTGGGCAACAACGACGCGCTCGTCGATCAGTTGCGCAAGGCGTCGTCGCGTGTCGACGAACCCATCTGGCCGCTTCCGTTGGTCAAGGAATACCGCAGACTTCTCGATTCCACGGTCGCAGACATGCGCAACATCGGCGGACCGTACGGCGGCAGCATCACCGCGGCGGTGTTCCTCAGTGAGTTCGTGAACGACACGCCGTGGGCGCACCTCGACATCGCAGGACCGATGAAGGTCGACGGCGACGACGGCTGGATGCAAAAAGGCGCCACCGCGTTCGGCACGCGTCTGCTCATCGACACCGTCTGCAACTTTTCCGCCGTCTAGGCGCTGTGTCCGATGTGTGCGTCGCGCAGGTAGCGCGGCAGCCGCGAGAGGTATCGGTCGGGAAGCAGCGGTACCCGCGTGCGCACGGCGAGTCCGTGTCCGTAGGTTTGCGCGAGCCCGAAGATCGTCAGGCGTTCGATTGCCCTCGTGAAGGGTGATTCGTGTCCCGGGCGAAACGTGGTGCCAAGCGCCTGGGCCGTTTCCACGAGGTCGAGTTCGTAGCCGTCGGGGTAGTGGTCGAACCCGGCGACGAGTCGGCGCAACAACCACGTCGCGGTCGGGCCGAGAATTCCCAGCCAGTACTGCTCGACGTAGTCGCTGCGGGCCGGGAAGCCTGCCGAATCGAAGATCGGGTCCGACCATGGATAGACGGCGATGGTTTCGTTGTTCGTTTGAGTCGTGAGCGTCATGTCTCCATGTGTGCGGGAATCGGGTCGTTCGCGACAGCCGTAATATCGGCACGATGACCGCCACCCGGGTCGATGCACTCGTCGAACAACTCACCCTCGAAGAGGCGGTGACGCTTCTGGCGGGCCACGACGCGTGGCATACCGCGCCGATCGAGCGTCTGGGTATCCCGCGAATGCGCGTCAGCGACGGACCGGCGGGGGTGCGCGGCACGCGGTTCGGCGGTGCGCCGTCGCTCAACGTGCCGTGTGGGTCGTCGCTCGCCGCCACGTGGGACCCCGACCTTGTGCGCGCCATCGGTGAACTGCTGGGCCGCGAGCTGCACCACAAGGGTGCAAGGGTGCACCTCGCGCCGACGGTCAACCTGCACCGCACCCCGGTGGGCGGCCGCAACTTCGAGTCGATGGGGGAGGACCCCTATCTCACCGCCGAGATGGCCGTGGCGTACGTACAAGGCGTGCAGTCACAGGGGGTCGCAAGTTGCATCAAACACTTCGTGTGCAACGACACCGAGTTCGAACGCATGTCGATCGATTCGCAGGTCGACATGCGCACCATGCGCGAGATCTATCTGGTGCCCTTCGAGCGTGCCGTGCGTGACGCGGGAGTGATGTCGGTGATGTCGGCCTACAACAAGGTGAACGGGTTGCACGCGGCCGATCACGGTTGGCTGCTCACGAACGTGTTGCGCGACGAATGGGGTTTCGATGGTCTCGTGATGAGCGATTGGTTCGGTTCGCACTCGACGGTCGAAGGCGTCGTTGCCGGTCTCGACCTCGAGATGCCGGGCCCGACGCGGCACCGTGGTGACAAGTTGGTTGCAGCCGTGCGCGACGGACGCGTCGATGAATCCGAGGTGCGCAGGTGTGCACGCAATCTGCTCGCTCTCATGGACCGCGTCGGCGCGCTCGATGCCGAGCCGGGTCCCGAGACGACGAACGATCACCCCGACGACCGGGGGCTCATCAGGCATGCGTCGGGTCGCGGCATGGTGCTGTTGCGCAACTCGGCATCGGAATCGGGCCGGCGGCCACTTCCGCTCGTGCCGTCGCAGGGTCTCAGGGTTGCCGTGATCGGCCCGAATGCGGAAAGTTGCCGCGCGTTGGGAGGCGGCAGTGCGCTGGTCACTCCGACACGTCTGTCGCACCCCCTCGCTGCGCTGCGCGAGCGGTTCGAGCCGTTGGGTGTCGTCGTCGACCACGCGGCCGGCTGCGACATCAACAAGCGAATTCCCGAACCCGACGCATCGATGGTTGCGAACGTAAGGCTGGACGTCTTTGCGAGCCCGGGCGAACTCGACGACCCGACTGCGACGCCCCTGCGTTCGTCACAGCCACCGACACTGCGAATCTTCTGGACGCGCGATCCTGGTCGGCGCACCGGCACGGGACTGCCGTTCGGTGCGCGTCTCGCCTTCGACTTCACGCCCGACGTCACCGCGTCGTGGGACGTCGGTATCGAGACCGTCGGCGACGCGCGCGTCTTCGTCGACGGTGTGCTGGTGGTCGACAACGGCGGCACGCCGAAGGGCGGCTCGTTCTTCGGCACCGGCAAGCTCGAGGCACGCGGGTCGGTCGACCTCGTTGCGGGCCGCACCCACCGGGTCGTCATCGAACTGCGCCAGTCGACGGAAGGATCCAGTCTCGGCGGCATCAATGTCGGGCTGCGTGCGCCGCTGCCCGCCGACATGGTGGGCGAGGCCGTGTCGCTCGCCGCGCGCAGCGACGTGTCGATCGTCGTCGTCGGAACGAACGAAGATTGGGAATCGGAAGGGTGGGACCGCGGCGACATCGATCTGCCCGGCGAGCAAGACCGATTGGTTGCCGAGGTTGCTCGCGTCAGCCCGACGACGATCGTGGTTGTGAACGCGGGGTCGCCGGTTGCAATGCCCTGGCTCGACGACGTCGATGCGGTCGTCTTCACGTGGTTCGGTGGCCAAGAGATGGGCGACGCGCTCGTCGACGTGTTGCTGGGTGACGTCGAACCACAGGGACGCCTGCCCGTCACGTTTCCGCGTTGCATCGACGACACGCCGGCAAGCGAGTTCCACCCCGGTCGAGGTGGTGTCGCGCAGTACCGCGAGGCGCGCCTGGTCGGATACCGACACTTCGACACCATCGGTCGAACACCTCTGTTTCCCTTCGGCTTCGGTCTCGGGTACGCCGATGTCACGATCACCGGCGCCCGACTGATCGACGACTTCACCATCGGGGTGTCGCTTGCGAATTCCTCCGACCGTGACGGCGTCCTAGTCGTCCAGGTGTACGCGCACGTCGTCGATCGTGAAGGTCTCGACCGTGACGAACCCGACCAGAGGCTCGTCGGTTTTGTCCGCGTCGCGGCGGGTGCCCGCGAGACGGTCGACGCCGAGGTTCACCTCGATGCCGATGCATACCGCTACTGGGACACCAAAGTTGATGCCTGGGCCCAGCGTGCGGGCGCCGTCGAGCTGCGCGTCGGGACCTCGTCGCGACACATCACGCATCGAGTGATGCGCGGCCCACGGCGCTAGAGCAGACGGTACGTCGGGTTGTAGATGCAGACTCCGTCGGGTGACCGAACCGGGGTGCCGTCGACACTCAGTCGACGGCCGAGTGTGACACCGCCGACTGCACGTCGTCCGGTCCAGACGAGGGTCACCGAGCCCGTGTCGTCACCCAGTCGAACAACGAGAGTCGGCAGTTCGTCGGATGGGCGGATGCGGATACCAAGCACCTGTCCGGTGATTGTGACCTGTCGACGTTCGACGATGCTTCCGATCGGCGTGGTGGTCGCGTCGTCGGTGTCCGCGCGTGCGGTCTCGGTGCCTGATCGGCGGCGGAGGAGTCGCATCGCGTTTCAGGCCGCGGATTCGGGACCGATGAGGATGCGTCGCACGTCGGCCTCGGCTTCCGCGAGTGACAACATCATGACCTCGTCTCCTGCACGGACGACCGTGTCGCCGCGCGGCACGATGACGTGACCATCGCGAAGGACCGCAACGACCGTGGACTCGCGCGGGAAGTTGAGGCTGGTCAGGGTCTTGCCGATCGCGGGAGATGACGGCGCGAGGGTCACCTCGGCAATGCGCGCGCGACCGTGCTCGAGCGACAGGAGTCGCACGAAGGACCCGACGCTGACCGCTTCCTCGACGAGGCCCGTGAGAAGATGCGGCGTCGACACCGAAACATCGACGCCCCACATGTCGGTGAACATCCATTCGTTCTTGGGGTTGTTGACGCGACCCACCACGCGGGGAACGCCGAATTCCTGCTTGGCGAGGAGGGAAATGACGAGATTGTCCTCGTCGTCTCCGGTTACCGCCGCAACGACGTCGGCATCGCGGCAACCGGCCCGGGCAAGCGTGTCGACTTCGCACCCGTCACCGTTGATCACTTCGATGCCGGGATCAATTGCGCGCGCGCGTGCCACGGCCTCGACGTCGTTGTCGATGATCCGGACCGCATGACCCGACGAATGGAGTTGTTCGGCCATGTATCTGCCGACGCTTCCCGCTCCTGCGATGACGATCTTCATTGGTGGGCTCCCGTGGAGGACAGGGCATGGTCGAATGCCTCGATCTGGTGCGCGGTGCCGAGGACGTGGATGGTGTCGTTGTCCTGCACGAGGTCGTGGGTTTCGGGGTGGCGCGCGATGCCCATCCGGGTGAGCAGCACCACCCGCGCTCCGTCGATGTTCAACTGTTCGACGGCGCGACCCGCGGCGGTCGCGGGAATCTTGCGCTCGACGAGAGTCATCGACGACGTCGGGTCGGTCCAGTCGACACTGCCGTGAGCGGGAAGAACCAACTGGAGAACACGGGCGCTCGCCCACGCAACCGTCGCAATGGTCGAGATGCCGAGACGCTCGTAAATGGCGGCGCGTTTGGGGTCGTAGATGCGCGCGACGACCTTGCTGACGCCGAACAACTCGCGCGCCACGCGCGTGATGAGAATGTTCGAATTGTCGCCGTTCGTCACCGCCATGACGGCGCTGTCACCTGTGATTCCCGCCGACTTGAGAACGTCGCGGTCGAACCCGATACCCGTGATGGTGCGTCCCCCGAAGGTTTCACCCAAGCGACGGAACGCCGACGCCTTTCTGTCGATGACAACGACGTCGTGGCCGTTCGCATCGAGCTCGCGCGCGACCGTTGATCCGACCCGTCCGCAGCCGACGATGATCGCGTGCATTGTTCAGATCCTTTCCATTGGTTCGATTTCGGCCTCGGTCGTGCCCATGTGAATCGGGACCGAGACGACGGCAGTGTGCGGGCGGTGCAAGAGGCGGGCCTTCAGCGCGAAGGCGCTGCCGTTGTGCAACCACTGGGTGCGCCAGGAGGTGACGAACTCCGGGATGACGACCGTGATGATGTCGTCGGCGTGGCGTTCGTCGAGGTCGTCGAGGAACCGAAGGACGGGCGCCGTGAGCTCGCGGTACGGCGAGTAGATGGTGTGCAGATCGATCGGCACCTTGTAGTCGGCCCATTGTTTCTCGATCCGCTGCCGGTCTTCGTCGTCGCTTGCGACAGTCACGGCAAGGATGCGATCGGGATTCAGGGACTTCGCGTACTGGATTCCGTGCAGTACTCCCTTGTTGATGCCGCCGACGAGCACGACCATGGTGTGCGTTTCGCGTTGAGGCCAGTAACCCGGGGCCACGGTGACCACGCTGCGTCCTCGTGCGTAGTGCCGCCTGATCTGTCGGAAACCGAACATGGTGAACGGGATGAGGATTGCGGGAATCCACGCGCCCTCGGTGAATTTCGAAACAACAACGATGACCGCGATGAGACCGGTCGTCGCCGCACCGATTGCGTTCACCGTCATGCCGATTCGCCATCCCGGTTGCTTTTCGCGTCGGTGGTGGCGAACCATGCCCGTCTGGCTGAGCGTGAATCCGGTGAAGACGCCGAAGGCGTAGAGGGGAATCAGTTTCGAGATGTCACCTCGGAACGCGATGATGAGTGCACTGGCGATCGTGGCGAGAAAAAGGACACCGTTCGAGAAGACCAGTCGCGCACCGCGATTGAAGAACTGCCTCGGCAGGAACCCGTCGCGGGCGATGATCGACGCAAGTCGGGGAAAGTCGGCGTAGGCGGTGTTGGCGGCGAGGATGAGGATCGAGAAAGTCGCGATCATCGTCATCCAGAACAGCACCCCTTTGCCGTTGTAGAGGTACTGGGCCATGAGGCCGAGTCCGTTGCCGTCGCTCTCACCGCGGAAGGGCTTCAGGTGCGCGGCCAGAATCGATACGCCGAGGAAGCACGACCCGAGGATTCCTCCCATCCACATGAGGGTCACCGAAGCGTTGCGACTTTCCGGCTTGCGGAACGCCGGTACGCCGTTCGAAACGGCTTCGACTCCGGAGAGCGCCACCGCACCCGAGGAGAAGGCGCGGAGAAGCATCATGAGACCGAGCGACTTGCCACCTGCCGCGATCTCCCGAGCTTCTGCACTCAGCATCGACGTGGGAATCGGACCGATGTGCTGCACGAAGATGCGCCAGAGTCCCGTGACGATGAGGGCAATCAGCATGACGATGTAGAAGTAGGTCGGCCCGGCGAAGGCTGCACCCGACTCCTTCACCCCGCGCAGGTTCATCACGGTCATGACGAACACGCAGATGAGACAGATGGGGACCGTCCACTTGGTGTCGAATCCGGTGGCTGTTCTGATTGCGAGTACGCCGCCTGCAACGCTCACCGCGACCGTGAGGATGTAGTCGACGAGGAGCGATGCCCCGGCGACGAGCGACGGAGTGACCCCGAGATTCTCGCGACTCACGATGTATGCCCCGCCACCGGACGGGTAGGCGTTGATCGTCTGGCGATACGAAGTGACCACGATCGCCATCAAGACGCACACGACGATGGCGAGGGGAATCAGTTTGGTGAAGGCGGCGGCTCCGATGCCGGCTTGGAGAAGAAGTACGACGAGGATTTCGTCCGTGGCGTAGGCGGTCGACGAGATCGCGTCGGACCCGAAGACGGGAAGTGCAATGACGCGCGAGAGGCGTTGGTGGCCCTCGTCGGCGCTCGACAGAGGTTTGCCGATGAGGAACTCTTTGATCCGTGACATGACTCGCCGTCCGCGCGCCTTCCGTTGCAATTCGCGTGTCGGATGTTCGACACGGAGCCGAGTTTCACAAGGGCTGTGGCGGAGTGGTGGGGTTGTTAGCGGATTCTTAACGGTCCGTCTGCGTGTCGGCCGATGTCACGAATCGGTAGCCCATCCCGGCTTCGGTGAGGAAGTAGCGGGGGACGGCAGGTTCGGGCTCGATCTTCCTGCGGATGTGGGTCATGTGCACGCGGAGGTAGTTCGTTTCGTTTCCGTACTCGGGTCCCCACACCGCCTTCAGGAGTTCTCGACTCGTCACGAGGCGGCCCGCGTTGCGCACGAGAACGTCGACGAGACTCCACTCGGTGGGCGTCAACTTGGCTTCGCCCGAGCGTGTCGTGACCCGACGTGCCTGGAGGTCGACGGTGAAGTCCGCCGTTTCCACGCGCGGTGTCTCGTCGCTCGGAATTGCCCTGCGCAGCGCGGCGCGCAGGCGCGCCAAGAGTTCACCCATGCCGAACGGCTTCGAAACGTAGTCATCGGCGCCTGCATCGAGTGCGCCGATCTTGTCGAACTCGGTGTCGCGCGCCGAGAGGACGATGATGGGAATCTGCGTCCACTGCCGGAGTGACCGAATGACTTCGAGACCCGACATTCTCGGAAGGCCGAGATCGACGATCACGATGTCGGGTTTCTTTTTCGCGGCGATCTCGAGGCCGAGCTCGCCCGTGCCGACCAGGTCGATGTCGTATCCCCGCGCCCGAAGGTTTGCTCCGAGGGTACGCAGCAGCGTCGGCTCGTCTTCGATGCACAACACGCGTGTCATCGTGTGGCTCCTCCGGAGCGCCGCAGATGCACGACCGCGGTGAGCCCCCCGTTCGGGGTGTCGCGCAATTCGAGTCGGCCGTTCATTGCGGCCACGAGACGGTCGACGATGGCGAGACCCAGACCGAGCCCTCCGCTCGTCGAGGAGTCGGTCAGTCGGTGGAATGGTTGGACCACTTCGAGACGCTTGTCGGAAGGTATGCCCGGTCCATGATCGACGACGGAAAGCTCGACTCCGGTCGCCGTTTCGTCGGCTCTGACCTCGGCACGGTCGGACCAGGCGAGTGCGTTGTTGAGGAGATTCGCCGTTGCGCGTTCCAGCAGTGCGGGGTCGGCATCGACGTCGGCAACGTCGTCGGACACCAGGACCTCGACCCGCGTCGTGTCGACGTCGAGATTGCGAAGAGCGGCCGAGACGACGTCGGCGACGGCAGTCGATCGCATTGCGGGGCGAAGGACACCCGCCTCGATGCGGCTGAGGTCGAGGAGATTGAGGACGATCGACGTCAGGCGATCGGTCTGGGTCTCGATCGATTCGAGAAATTCGGCCTCGATGTCGTCGGGCCAGGTGATGTCGTCCTGGCGAAGACTCGACACCGAGGCTTTGATGCTGGCGAGCGGCGACCTCAAATCGTGCGAGACGGCGCGGAGGATCGCCGTGCGCAACTCATCGCTTCGTGCCAGTGACTCGGCTTCGAGCTCGACGCGACGCAGACGTTCCTGTTCGAGGTACTTGGCAAGTTGACCGAGAAACGCATTCAGCACCCGACGGTCACGTTCTCCGGGTTCGCGACCGCGTGCGACGAGAATGAACTTTTGGCCGAGATGATCGGAGAGGGTCGCGTCGGACGGTGAGGTCGGTGCATTCGGTCCGGACGAAGCAATCGTGGTGTACCCGGTGTCGTCGTCGCGCAGGACTGCAACCGTCTCGAATCCGAAGGTCTCGCGGAGCAGTTCGACGATCTCGTCGAGCGGTTCGCCGAATCCCGCCTCGGTGAGCCGAGACAGCGTCGATGCTTCGCGCGCGGCACGTCGCGCTTCTGCCGCATTTCGCGCCGCGACGGAGACAAAAGCCGAAACGATGACGGCAACCGAGACAAAGACTGCGAGCTCGACCAGGTTGTCGCGATCATTGATGCGAAGAGTGCGGTACGGAGGGATAAGAAACCAGTTGACGAGCAAGGGTGACGCGACGGCGGTGAAGAGGCCCGGCCAGTGACCGCCCGTGGCGGTGACGGCGACGAGCAGCAGAAGATAGAGCGACAGCGAAGTCGCGACTGCGAAGGGCCGATTCGTGGCAACGAGCGTCGTCGTGAGAGCGAAGAGACCGGCGACCGCAAGGGCGAACCCCGCCAGTTGCCGCCGACTCGACAGCACCTGTTCGCGGTTCACCCCGCCAGTCTGCCGCTCGCCCCGTCGGGTTGCGACAGGGATAGTTCGACGTTGTCCGCGAGCATCAACACGGCCGCGCGCCGAACCTCGGGGCTTGTGCCGGCATCACGCGGCTCGAGGACGAGGTCGCGCCGCAAGCGCGGGTCGCGCAGGACGACGACCGCACCGGTCGCGGGAATGCGCACCGTTCCGTTCACTGTCATTCGATCGTCGGGGCCCGAATCGTGTCGCGCGATGACGGGAAGTCGTTCGGATCCCGAGGGAACGAGTCGGGCGCTCAGCATCGCGAGCTCGGCACTTTCTGCATCGACAGCGGCATGCCACAGTGCCGGTGCCGGTTGCGGGCGCGTGAGGGCGTCGGCCGCGGACAGGGAGAGGGAAGCGTGGTACCGACGTACACGTTCGCTGACGCGCAGCGCTGTCGCGGTACTGACGGCGACACCGAGCGCTGCGAGCAGGGCGACGGCGACGACGTCCGCCCCGGACGTGATGCGCAGAGAATGCACGGGCTCGGTGTGGAAGTAGTTGAGCGCGACGGCGCCAACGACGGCGGTGGTCAGTCCGGCGAGCCAATCGACGAGCGCAGCACCAACGATGACCGCCGCGAGAACGAGGGCCACGTTCGCGACCTGCAGGGAGTCGCGAACCGACGACGTCGCCAGGGCGACGAGAAAGGCGACGACGGGAAGAAGAACTGCGGCAGCTGATCGCTTCATGCAGTCGAGTTTGTTCTCTTCGTGTCGTGGCGGGGGATTTGTTTGCGTTTTCTTAGCGCCCCTGCCCGGCCGGTCGTAGAGTCGCCTCTCATGGATCCCGCGTTGTCCGACGCCCACGGTCTCGTCTCTGCCGCACGCCGCATCACGGTTCTCACCGGCGCCGGCATCTCGACGAACTCCGGCATCCCCGACTTCCGCGGGCCGAACGGTCTCTGGACGAAGAACCCGAAGGCCGAGAAGATGGCGACGTTGCGTCATTACCTCGAAGATCCCGAGGTGCGCGAGATTGCGTGGCAAAGCAGAATTCATTCGCCCGCCTGGGATGCGCAACCCAACGACGGTCACTTGGCATTGGTGGAACTGGAGCGACAGGGTCGACTGCACGCGTTGGTGACACAGAACATCGACGAGCTGCACCAGCGCGCGGGCAACGATCCCGATCGCGTCATCGAAGTGCACGGCACGATGTTCCGCAGCGTGTGTTGGGGGTGCGGTGACATGCTTCCGATGCAGGTGACGCTCGAGCGCGTGCGCGCCGGTGAAACCGACCCGCCGTGTCGACTGTGCGGGGGAGTGTTGAAGAGCGACACCATCTCGTTCGGCCAGGCGTTGGTGCCCGAGGTGATCTCTCGGGCGATGGCGGCAAGCGAGGCGTGCGACCTGTTGTTGGCAGTGGGTTCGACGCTGTCGGTGTTCCCGGCGGCCAACGCCGTGCCACGGGCCAAGGCGGCGGGAGCCAAGGTGGTCATCGTGAACGGCGGGCCGACCGAGATGGACCGCCTGGCCGACGCGGTGGTGAATGCCGACATCAGTGAGGTTCTGCCGGCCCTGGTCAGCCTGCCGGCCTGAGCGGGCGGAATTCCCGACCGAATCGGTAGGCTTTTGCCATGGCCAGTTTCCGTGACCTTTTGTCCCAGGCAAAGGCGACCATCACCGAGATCGACACGAACGAGGCGCAGCGCCGCATTTCTGCCGGCGGCGTGGTGGTGCTCGACGTGCGCGAGCCCGACGAGTTCGAACAAGGCGCGCTCGCCGGTGTGCTGCACATCCCGCGCGGTCATCTCGAGGCGCAGATCGAGGGTCGCATCACCGACAAGTCGATGCCCGTCATTGTGTACTGCGCCGGTGGTGTGCGCAGTGCGTTCGCCGCAAAGACGTTGGCCGAACTTGGTTACACCGACGTCGTCTCGATGGACGGTGGCTTCGGTCGGTGGAAGGACGAGGGCAAGCCGTGGAAGACCCCGGTGTCGCTGACGGCCGACCAGAAAAACAGGTACCAGCGTCACCTGCTGTTGCCCGAAGTCGGAGTCGAGGGTCAGGCGAAGCTGTTGGACTCGAAGGTGCTGATGCTCGGCGCCGGAGGTCTCGGTTCTCCCGCCGCGTTGTATCTCGCGGCGGCGGGTGTCGGCACGATCGGTGTCGTCGACATGGACGTCGTCGACGCATCGAACCTGCAGCGTCAGATTCTTCACAATCTCGATCGCGTCGGTGACCGCAAGGTCGATTCGGCGAAAAAGACGCTGACGCTCATCAACCCCGACGTCAACGTCGTCACCTACGACACGCGTCTCGATGCCAGCAACATCATGGACATCATCGCCGGGTACGACGTCATCGTCGACGGCGCCGACAACTTCCCCAGCCGTTATCTGTTGAACGATGCCAGCGTGAAGCTGGGTATCCCGGTCGTGCACGGGTCGATCTTCCGTTTCGAAGGAATGGTCAGCGTGTTCCATCCGCTGCGCGGGCCGACGTACCGCGACATGGTCCCCGAACCACCGCCGGCCGAACTCGCACCTTCGTGCGCCGAGGCCGGAGTTCTCGGCGTGTTGCCCGGCATCGTCGGGTCGATCCAGGCCCTCGAGACGATCAAGTTGTTGCTCGATCTCGGCGACTCATTGATCGGGCGAGTGCTCGCGGTCGACACCACCGAAATGGTCTTCCGCACGTTCAAGCTGCGTACCGACCCCACGAACCCGGTGACGTACGACAACCGCGATCGCATCCAGGTGAAAGACCTCGAGGGTCTCTGCGGTCCGCAAATGTCGCACTAGGCACGTTGCGCTAGACACGGGCTTTCGGGCCCGCTCATTTAGGCTGGCGGGGTGCCAGCCGCCCCCCGACACGTCGCAATCGTCGGCGCCGGTTTTTCCGGTGCCGTCATGGCGCGGGAACTCGCCGAGGCCGGTCATCGTGTCGACGTGTTCGACTCGCGTGCGCACGTTGCGGGCAATTGCCACACCGAACGCCAAGAGGGCGACGTCATGGTGCACGTGTACGGGCCGCACATCTTCCACACGGCTCACGAACACGTCTGGCAGTACATCAACCGCTTCGGTGTGATGATGCCCTACAACCACCGGGTGAAGGCAACAACGCAGGGCCGTGTGTTCTCGCTGCCCGTCAACCTGCTGACGATCAACCAGTTCTTCGGCACGACACTGACGCCGGCCGAAGCCGAGACCTTCATCGCATCACGGGCCGACACGTCGATCATCAGTCCCCAAACGTTCCGCGAGCAGGGGCTTCGCTTCGTCGGGCCCGACCTGTACGCCGCATTTTTCGACGGCTACACGCGCAAGCAGTGGGGGGTCGATCCCGACGAGTTGCCCGCATCGATTCTGGCGCGACTTCCCGTGCGCTTCAACTACGAGGACTCGTACTTCAACCATCCATACCAAGCGATACCCCGCGACGGTTACACGCCGATCGTCGCCAACATTCTCGACCACCCGTCCATCACGGTGACACTCGGTGTGTCGAAGTCGCGCGATGAGATTGCGGGTTTCGATCATGTCGTGTGGAGCGGTCCGATCGACGCGTACTTCGGTTTCGAGCACGGTCGCCTCGGGTACCGCACGCTCGACTTCGACAAGTCCGTCCACGAGGGTGACTTCCAGGGTTGTCCGGTCATGAACTACTGCGACGCCGACGTGCCCTACACGCGCATCACCGAGCACAAACACTTCGCCCCGTGGGAATCGCACGATCGCACGGTGACCTACCACGAGTACAGCCGACTCTGCGGCCCCGATGACGTTCCGTACTATCCGATTCGTTTGGTGAAGGAAAAAGACCAGTTGCGCAGTTACGTCGAGATGGTGTCGGCGCTGCGCAACGTCACGTTCGTGGGCCGCTTGGGGACGTATCGTTATCTCGACATGGACGTCACGATCCACGAAGCCCTCGGCGCCTCGCGTGCCCTGCTCGATGCGTGGGATGCGGGCCGTGACGCCGCTCCCTTCTCGGTGGATCCGCTGTGACCTGGAGCCCGCCGTTTTCCGAGTCGCACCTGCTGCAACGCATCCTGCCCGCCACGCCCGACGTCCTCGAACCACCGCTCTACGTGCGGTCGGGCGAGGGGAGCGAGTCGTACGACACGTATTTCGGCGTGTTCCACGCCGCACGCTGGCGTCGCAAGACCTCGGTCGGTGAATTGCACGTGGCGGTCGAAGTCGACGGTACGGCCGAAGTCGAAGTGGTGGCCGTCAAGCGCCTGACCGAAAAAGTGGTCGAAACTGCCCGCGCATCGTCGGCGGGCACGGTGTCGATTCGTTTGGTCGAGCTGTCCGATACCAACGTCGACTCGTACTACGTGCGGGTTCGTGGCGCGCATCTGGTTCGGGGTGGGTGGTACGCCGCCAACACACCGTTGCGCGACGTTCGACTGAACGCCTGCATCACCACATTCAATCGCCAGCCATACGTCACGGCGAACGTCGAACGTTTGCGACGCCTCGGTCGCGAGGTTCCCTCGCTCGCCGCTGCCTTCCGCGTCACCATCGTCGACAACGGTCGGAACCTCGAACTTCCCGCCGGCGACGGGGTGTCCGTGCGTGTCGTGCCGAACCCGAACCTCGGTGGTGCCGGCGGTTTTGCGCGCGGTCTCATGCACGCTCGTCACGACGGATGGACGACGCACGTGTTGTTCATGGACGACGACATCACCATGGAGGTCGAGTCGGTCGTTCGTGCCATTGCGTTGTTCCGATACGCCACCGACCCGCGTCTGTGCGTGCACGGTGCGATGATCTCCGAGGAAATTCCCTGGATGCAGTTCGAAGCCGGGTCGCACTACGCGTGGCGGTACACGTACCCTCTGCGAGCGGTCGGTCGTGAAGACGACTTGCGCGATCGCATCACGGTGCTCGCCGACGAGCCCGAGTCGCAGTTCGAGTACACCGCATGGTGGTTCACCGCATTCCCGATCGCGGTCGGCAAGGACAACCCACTTCCCGTTTTCGTGCGGGGTGACGACGTCGCATTCGGTCTCATGCACACGGGCGAACACACCATCACGATGAAGGGTGTGGCCGTGTGGCACGCCGACTTCGCACTGAAGAACGGCCCGATGACGCTGTACTACGAGACGCGAAACATGTTGCTCATCGAAACGCTCGTGTACGACAAGCATCGCTGGTACCACACCGCGTACCGAACGCTGTCGTTCGGATTCCGCAACCTCTTCTCGCTTCGCTACGCCAGCCTCGAATACATGCTGAAGGGCCTCGATCATTATCTCGAGGGTCCCGATTTCTGGCGCAACGTCGACCACTCGGCGATGCACGACGAGGTGCGCACGTGCCCCGAAGAAAAAGCCGCGCCGTTGCCACCCGACCTGGCGGCGCTGCAGGTTCCGGGTGGCATACCCAAACCCATCCGTCTTCTCGGTTTCATCGCGGCGGTGCCGTTGGTGGGTGGCTACATCCTGCCGAAGTGGATGTTGCGCAGGCGCACCACGGTTGCACCGATCAACTCACGCGCCGTCGGTCTTGCCACGCGCAGCACGAAGTTGCTCCACCGTCACCCGCGTCTCGACGAGGGGTACGTTCTCGAACGCGATGCCGCACGGTTCTGGACCGACATGCGTGCCCTGCGATCGAGTCTCATGCGACTGCGCCGCGAATATCCGCGTTTGAAGCGCGAGTACCGCGAGTACTACCCGGATATGGTGAGCGACGAGTCGTGGTGTCGCCTGTTCGGCATCAGCCAGTCTGAGCTGAAGTCGTCATCAACGCCAGCCAAGTAGGTCGGTTTACGACGCCGGTCGGTCGCAGATTCATGCGACGCTGGAACTCGCGCAGGTGGTTCCGTGTCGTCGTGTCGAATATGCCCGTGGGAGCGACGCTCACCTTCATCACCCGAGCGAGGGAAGCCTGCACGGTTTTCATCGACGGATGGCGCGTGCCGGCTTTCATCACGGCCAGCGCGGGTCTGGCATTGAGACCCAGACCGTTCCATACGGCTTCGTCGGCGATGCCGTCGATGGGCAGGCCCATCAGGGTTTCGTACTTCGCCACTCTTGTCGTGGTTGCGTCACCGTAGATCCCGTCGAGTGTGATGGCGCGCTTGCGCAGTCGAAGGGCTTTGTTGAGGGCAATCTGCAGCGAACGCACCATGTTGCCGCGGTCGTTCGGTTGCAGCGGCAGGCCGATCGTGAACTTCAGCGGTGACGGTGTGAGGGGGAGCAGTCCCTGGTTGCGCAATGTGTCGAGCTGCGCTCGAAGGAAGAGCGCAAACTCGGTTTGGCCCGTTGCGGTGAGATGCACATTGTCGTCCTTCACGAACCAACGCCATGCCGCCGGGTCCGCGGAGTAGCCGTTCCAGTCGAACACGCTGACGTTCGGGTAGGCCGTGACGGTATTGGCGAGCATCGCGTTCATCGTTCCGTAGTCGGCGGTCTGTCGTCTGGTCGACATGTTGACGAAGATGATCCGCTGGACCCCGCGTGCCGACAGTGCCGCAACCACCTGGTCGATTTCGGTGGCGTACGAGAGGGACATGTCGTTGTAGCCCAGTTCGATGAGAGCGATCGCCGGGGTTTGCTCGGCGGGCAGGGAGTTGATGATGGAGAGTCCGTCGGGTTGGCCCATGCACGTCGCTCCCACCATGCAGCGGCCGGTCGCGACCTGAATGTTCGTGGTGGGGTAGGCGGGCAGCACGATGCTTTCGAACTCGGTGCGAATGCTCTCGCCCACGCTGTCGCCGATGAACAGCATCGATCCAACCACGGGTGCATCGGCGGCGGCGCCGTAGATCGGCGTTGTCTCGTACCACGGCGCACGAAGACTGAAGGCCGAGCGGAATTCCCACCCCGTGAGCGTCTTGGTGGCCGCGGTGCCGTTGATGGCCACGCTCGTCGCGTATCCGTTCCAATCACCCCCGAGGCCGTCGTGGGTGGTGATCACCGAGACGAGAACTCCGATTTCGGGGTACTTCTTCTCGATCGCGGACTTGGAGATGACGTTGGTCCAGCGCAGTTCGGCGGCGTCGGCAGCAACGTCTCCGTCGTCCACGCGAACGGGGAAGTTGATTCCCGCGGTGCGTCCACCGTTCGACGAGGTGAATTCCGTGCGCACAACCTTGCCGGCCGCATCACGCATGACGAAGCCCGACGTGTCGGTGATCGCCGCATTGGTGCGCAGGTCTTCGAGCATGGTCAGCTTGCCGTCGACCTTGTCGCGCAGGGCGGCCCCGCCGTAGACCTGGCAATCCTGGGTGTCGCAGAGCTTGGCGTACGAGTATCCGTTCGACGACAGCGCATACGACCGCGCGGCCACGGCCTGTGCGCGCAATGCGTTCATTCCTGCGCCGTTGGCGGCATCGCCCCACGATGCAGGGGATTCCCGTGGCACCACTCCGCGCAGGTAGTCGTCGACACGCAGCGTGTTGACGGTGCGGTTCTCGCCGTCGGTGCCGTTCACAGCGGCAATCACGCCGCGGTAGTAGCGCACGCTGCCGCTCGGCTCGCACAGCCCAACCATGTCGTTCGGAACCACGGCGGTGGTCGGGTCGTCGCTCAGCGTCGTTGCGAACGATGCGGTCGTCGGCACGTCGGCGACCAGGACAAAGCCGCTCTCCTCGGGAGTCTTTGCCGCGACCGGACACTTCGGCACGGTGCTGCCCCAGACGCGGTACTGCGCAACGGTTCCCGGAATCTCGCGGGCAACGAGAGCCGCCCACTTGCGGCCCGGCACGGTGTCGCCGGCCAATGTCAGTGTCGCGTTGTCCGACAGCACGGCGGTTTGGCGCCCGTCGAGTGTGGTGAGCCGGATCGTGATCTTGCCTCCGGGTGACAGGCCCGCGTCGGTCTCGGTCAGCTGCGAGAGCGTCGTCCCGCCGTAGTAGAAGTCGAGAATTTCCTGCCAGGTCTTGTTGAACTTGGTGGCCCAGCCCAGCGAGCCGTACTGACTGAGGCCGCGGCCATGCCCAAAGCCCCGCCCGGTCACCAGAATCGCGACGGGCGTCTGGCCGGCGAGCGTTTCGGCATGTGCGGCGGGTGCGACGGGGGAGATTGTCGCGCCGCTGATGACGAGCGCGAGGATCAGAAGAATTCGCTTCATGTGACCGCCGTTCACCGTACCCTCCCCAAGGGTTCTCGGCGCGCCAAGGTGCAGTCTTTAGCAATCTCCAGGATTCTCGGTGTGAAAATACACGCTTTTTGCTACACGTCGCACCGGAAAACGCTCTGCAGTCGCATCCGAACCTCGCGTTGTTGAAACGTCAGTTGCCGAAACGAAAACCGCCACACCGTGAATCCAAGAGATTGCAGGTATGCATCTCGGAAGCGGTCTCTTTCAAAGGCGTCTCTCGTTGATCCGTGGTAGGCAAAGCCGTCGCATTCAACAATTGCCATTTGTGCTCGCCAAAGAAAATCAACTCGATACGGACCGATTTGTGCCTGAAACTCGAATGGGGGAAAGCCGGCTTGAAAACAGAGGCTCAGCATCTTTGCCTCCAGCACGCTCTCGGGCTGTTCGGTGTCGAGACTCCACTGATTGAGCATGTTGCGAACCCGCGAAATGCCGGGTCGACCCTGTCGGGTGATTTCAAACAAGGAACGCCAAGTTGATCGCACCGTGAGGTCGCCGTTGGTCAGGTAATGCTCGAACGTTCGGTGGAGGAATCTCGGCGACCACGCAGCGACGTCGAACAGCGTTCGTCGTGGGCTTGTTGCGGGAATGTCGTCGTGGAGCGTTCGGTCGATGAGTGCCAACTGAACGGGCCGGTGAAGAACAAGGTTGTAGCGGTGTGCGTTCATCAGGCGATTCTTCGTGAGCACGTGCAAGTCGTCCGGCTCGGGCAGCGACACGCCGTGGAGCCACGCTGCCGTGGGGCCAGCGATGAGAGAGTCTCGACCACAGGCGAGATGTGCAGCCTTTATTCGTTGGTGGATGGTCCGGCTCGATGAGGTGAGGCGGGCGACGTTCGGATAGTCGAGAGTCAAGACACCCGATCTGATTGCTCGGGCCCACGATGAGCGTGATGTCAGAGCTGGAACAATCTCTGGGCGATAGAGAAGGCCGTGCTTGTCGGCGTTGTTGATGAGGTGCTGATAGATCACGCCTAGATGTGTGCGAACCGACCGTTTTTCGGTGCACCGTGTAGCGAAAAGCGGGTAATTACACACCGAGAACGCTTGTAGCGTTGGGGGGGTGAGTGAAAGCGTTCGGATTGGTCTACTGGGGTGCGGCAACGTCGGTGCAGCCTTCGTCAAGCTCGTCAACGAGCGCGCGACCGCGATCGCCGAGCGCACCGGGATCAACCTGTCGATCGTGAAGATCGCGGTTCGCGACGCCAAGGCAGACCGAGGTCTGGGACTGCCGGCCGGAGTGGTCGTCACCGATGTGAACGCCGTCGTCGAAGACCCGAACGTCGACCTCATCGTCGAGGTGATGGGTGGCATCAGCCCTGCGCGCGAGGCGATCACCGCGGCGCTCGGAAAGGGCAAGCCGGTCGTCACCGCGAACAAGGCCCTGCTCGCCGAGACCGGTGCCGAAATGTTCGGCGTGGCCGATGCAACGGGCGTCGACCTCTTGTTCGAAGCGGCCGTCGCGGGCGGCATTCCGTTCATTCGTCCACTGCGCGAGAGCCTGCGCGGCGAACCCATCGCCCGTGTGATGGGCATTGTCAACGGCACCACCAACTTCATTCTCACGAAGATGACCGAGGAAGGCGCCGACTACGGCGACGTCCTGCGTGAGGCACAGCATCTCGGTTTCGCCGAAGCCGACCCGACCGCCGACGTCGAGGCATACGACGCCGCGTCGAAGTGCGCGATCATCGCCAGCATCGCGTTCGCCACCGACGTTCGCGCGTCCGACGTGCACCGCGAGGGCATCACCACGGTCACCGCCGCCGACATCGCAGTTGCGCGCCGACTCGGCTACGTGATCAAGCTGCTTGCGATTGCGGAACGTACGAACGGCTCGAAGCAACTGTCGGTGCGCGTGCACCCCGCAATGGTTCCGGTCACGCACCCACTTGCCAGTGTGCGCGAGGCCTACAACGCCGTCTTCGTCGAAGGCGCCGCCGTCGGTTCACTCATGTTCTACGGCCGCGGTGCGGGCGGCGATCCCACGGCCAGCGCGGTCCTGGGCGACGTCATCGATGCCGCCATCAACCTGAAGAAGGGAACGCACGCGACACTGGGTACCTTCGTCCGGCCGACCTTCACGCCCATCGACGACACCACGAGCGAGTACCTGTTGTCGCTCGAAGTGGTCGACCAGCCCGGTGTCTTGCATGCGATCACCGGTGTTTTTGCCACGCACGGGGTCAGCATCCGCGCAGCCGAACAGGTGGGAATCGGTGAAAATGCGCGCCTGGTGTTCATCACGCACTCCGCGCGCGAAGCTTCGGTGCATCAGTGTCTCGCAGACTTCGCCGGGCTCGGTGTCGTGAAGAACGCCGACGGCTTCATCCGCGTCGTTGGACGATAGGTCGTCGCAATGCGCTATGTCTCGACGCGTGGCTCGGCGCCCGTCCTCGGTTTTGCCGACACGGTTCTTGCGGGTCTCGCCACCGATGGTGGTCTGTACATTCCGGAAACCTGGCCGGCGGCACCCGAGCACATCAACCCCGACTATCCGACCCTCGCCGCAGAGGTGATGGCGCCGTACATCGAAGACGAAATCAGTGCCACCGACCTGGCCAGCCTGTGCTCGCAGGCGTATTCCACCTTCCGCGACCCGCGCGTCACGCCTCTCGTTCCCCTCGAACAGGGTCACTGGATGCTCGAGCTGTTCCACGGCCCGACGCTCGCGTTCAAGGACGTGGCGCTTCAGTTCCTCGGGAAACTGTTCGACCATCTGCTCGAACAACGCGACGAACGCATCACCATCGTTGGTGCGACCAGTGGTGACACCGGAAGTGCCGCAATCGACGGCGTGAAGAATTGTTCGCGCGTCAAGATCGTCATTCTGTATCCGCACGGCCGCGTCAGCGACGTGCAGCGCCGACAGATGACCACCGTCAATTCGCCCAACGTGAAGACCCTCGCCGTCGACGGAACGTTCGACGACTGCCAAGACCTCGTGAAGGCGATGTTCAACCACGCCGAGTTCCGCGACCGCCACCGGTTGTCGGCGGTGAACTCCATCAACTGGGCACGCATCATGGCCCAGGTCGTCTACTACTTTTCGGCGATCCAGCAGGTGGCGGCCAATGGTGAGTCGATCAACCAAGGCGTGTCGTTCAGCGTGCCGACAGGCAACTTCGGCAACGTGTTGTCGGGCTGGATCGCGCGGCAAATGGGCGCACCGATTCGTCACCTCGTCGTTGGTTCGAACGCCAACGACATTCTCACGCGATTTTTCGAAACCCAGGAGATGAGGGCACGCGCCGTCGTACCGACACTCAGTCCCAGCATGGACATCCAGGTGTCGTCGAACTTCGAACGGCTGCTCTTCGAAATGAACGGACGCGACGGGGGACTGACGACGGAACAGCTACAGCGGTTCCGCACGGCCGGCGCATTCGCCGTCGAGCCCGATCAGTATGCAAAGTGGCTCGCACCGGTCTTCCGTGCGGCGCGATGCGACGATTCGCAAACCACCGCCATGATCAAGGACGTCTTTGAATCGACCGGCCAGTTGATCGACCCGCACACCGCGGTGGGAGTGTTGGGTGGCCGCAGCTTCCAGGAGGACGGCATACCGATGGTCACCCTGGCAACTGCCCACGCAGCGAAGTTTCCCGACGCGGTCGAACGTGCGACGGGCAAGCGTCCCGAGCTGCCGCCCCACATGGCCGACCTGTTTGACCGGCCGGAGCGGGTGACGCAGGTGGCAAACGACCTGGCCAAAGTCGAGGCCGAAGTCGCCTCCGTCTCGGGTCTCTAGGCACCGAAACGCAGGCCTTTCCCCGAAACGGCGCGGTTTCGGCCGAAAGCGTTGCAATTCACGTCGCCTGAAAGTTATGGTGAAGTCACCGACTCGGCGATTTCCTCGCAGAGTTGTTCGCAGCGGAGATTTCTTCCCGCGATCGCGAACCCCATTGAATCCCGCCCGCCTCACGCGTGCATGCGGGGATGAAAGGTAGGCAGCGGTGGCTGCAGAAGCATTAGAGAAGTCGGTACTCGAGGGCAAGGACCGCGAGCAACTGATGGCAATCGCCCAGGCACTCGGCGTGAAGTCGGTGTCACGGGCGAAGAAGGCCGAGTTGATCGACAAGATTCTCGAACAGACCTCGACCCCCGAACCGGTGTCGAAGCCCGCCCCGCGCGCCGCTTCCGTCGCCGCCGAGAAGCCCGTGAAGGCCGAGCCACGGGTCGTCCTCGGCCCCGACGGTGAACCGCTTGCCGAGTGGGAAATCGAACTTGCCGAGCACGAGGGCACGCTCGACGAGTCGGCACCCTCGGGTGGAGGCCAGCGCAATGACCGCGGACCACGCAACAACGACGGACAGCGCAATGATCGCGGCCCGCGCAACAACGACGGACAGCGCCGCGACTTCCAGCAGCGTGACGGCCAGCAACGCCGCGACTTCGACGGAGACGCAGGCGGACGCAACCGTCGTCGCCGTCGTCGCAACAAGGGACGCCGCGACGACATGGCCCCGCAGGGCGACGATCGCTACGAAGTCGACGCTCCCGTCGACGGCGAGCCCATCAGCACCGAACCCGTTGCGGTGAACGGCTACCTCGACCTGCGCGACGAGGGTTACGGCTTCCTGCGCGTGCGCGGTTACCTGCCGCATCGCGACGACGCCTACATCTCGGTCAAGCAGACGCGCCAGTTCGGGTTGCGCAAGGGCGACCACGTCACCGGCATGGCGCGCCCCGCGGGACGCGGCGAGAAGAACCCGGCGCTGCTCGAGATCCACTCGATCAACGGCAAGCCTGCCGAGTCGGTGAAGGGCCGTCCGCGTTTCGAAGACCTGACCCCACTCTTCCCCGACGAGAAGTTGCGCCTCGAAGACCCGCAGGATCCCGCCAACATGACGTCGCGCATCATCGATCTCATCTCGCCGATCGGAAAGGGCCAGCGCGGCCTCATCGTGTCGCCGCCGAAGGCCGGCAAGACCACGATCATGAAGACGATCGTCACGTCGATCGAAAAGAACAACCCCGAGGTCGACCTCATCGTTCTTCTCATCGACGAACGTCCCGAGGAAGTCACCGATATGAAGCGCACGGTCCGCGGCGAGGTCATCTCGTCGACCTTCGACCGTCCGTCGGAAGAGCACACGATCGTCGCCGAAATGGCGATCGAAAAGGCGAAGCGTATGGTCGAAGCCGGCCGTGACGTCGTGGTGGTTCTCGACGGCATCACCCGCTTGTCGCGTGCGTACAACCTTGCCGCGCCGGCAACCGGCCGCATCATGTCGGGTGGTATCGACGCCGGTGCGTTGTACCCGCCGAAGAAGTTCTTCGGCGCGGCGCGCAACGTCGAAGAAGGCGGAAGCCTGACGATCCTCGCAACCTGCCTCGTCGAGACGAACAGCCGCATGGACGACGCAATCTTCGAGGAGTTCAAGGGAACGGGCAACATGGAACTGCGCCTCGACCGCAAGCTCGCCGAGCGCCGCATTTACCCGGCCATCGACGTCGATGCGTCGAGCACCCGCCACGAGGAACTGCTGTTCGACCGCAAGCAGCTGCAACTGGTGTGGAAGCTGCGTCGGGTGCTGTCGGGTCTTGCTGCCGACGGCAACGCCGGTCCCGGACTCGAATTGCTGATCGACCGCCTGAAGTCCTTCCGCAACAACGACGAATTCCTCGCGGAAATCGCCAAGCAGCCCTCGATGTGACCCCTCCCGTGGGTTTCCCACGGGCCGACCTATAGGATTTTTTCCATGAAGACCGAGATCCACCCCAGCTACACCGAGACCAACGTCAAGTGTTCGTGCGGCAACACCTTCACCACGCGCAGCACCAAGGGTGGCGATCTCTCTCTCGAACTCTGCAATGAGTGCCACCCGTACTTCACCGGCAAGCAGAAGCTTGTCGACACCGGTGGTCGCGTCGAGCGCTTCAACAAGCGCTACGGATCGCGCAAGACCAAGAAGTAGCCACTCGGTCCAGTCGTGTCGACGAACGACACGCGCAAGAGTCAACTTCTCTCGCTGAAACTCCGCGCCCTCGTGCGCGATCATCTCGGTCGGACATCCGACAACGGCATCGTTCCTGCCGTGTTCGCACGTGGTGCGGCGGTTCGCGAAGATGCCGCGTGTTGGCTCCTCGTCGAAGACCAGGTCGGTCGAGGTCTTGGTCCCGCACTGTTGTGGGCGCTGAAGGAAAACGCCGGACATCTGAATGTGCTCGCGGAGAGCGGCACCGGGACGATTGCCCGCCAGGCGGAATACTTCGAACATCCGATCTCGGTGTGGCACGTCGACGGACGCACGCTCATCCCGGCCGTCGCAGAGCCGTTCGTCGAGGCGCCGTCGCCGTCGCCGGAACACCGCGCGTTCATCGAGCTCATCGTGCAGGGTGGTGCGACACCTGTGATCGAGCACGGCATCGTCCGGGGCGAAGTGATGGGACTCGAAGTCTGTCGCGCAGTCGATGACCAGGTGACGGGCGAACCGCGTCTCGAAGTCGGTATGGGTGCCCACGACAGGGAAGCATTTGCGATGCTGCACGGCAACCGACCGACAGTCGAAGCACTCGCCGACGTCGTCGAGAACGTGAAGCTGCATCGTCGTCCGGGGGCGGGTCCGCATCCGTTCAACCGCATCGCGCCCGAGCGAATGTTGCGTGCAACGTTGCTCGACAATCCCGGTTTGGTCGGCGCAACGCGGCTCGAACCGAGCGATCCGCCCGTACCACGGGCGAACGTGCTCGACACCGTGCCGTGCGTCGCGCGCGGTGCCGACGCACGGGGCCACGATGTGGTCGTCGTGGTCACCTCGGGTGCCGATCCTGATGTGGTGCCCTTCGCGCTCGACGCGCGAGCCCGTGTCGACGAAATCCATGCGACACGATCGGAACTCTTGATCGCTCTCCCCACGTCGCACATCACGCCGACGAATCGCCGGGCGCTCGAACTCGCACGATCGGCCGCAAGGTTCGTCGAGCTCGACTTCGCCTGACGCGACCCCCGACAGCGCCGTCCAGTTAGCCTGCATCATCATGATGGACCGCCTCGAGAGCATCGAACGCGACTTCGACGATCTCGAAGCCAGCCTCGGTGACCCCGCGGTTCTCGGCGACCAGGCCAAGTTGCGCGAGGCGACGCGCCGGTACAAAGCGATGACCCCGATCGTCGAATGCATACGCACCATCAAGGCCACCCGCGGCAACGCCGATGCCGCCCGCGAACTGTTGGACGTGGCGACGGGTGAGGAAAAAGAACTGCTCCGCGAGGAAATCGCCAGTGCGGAAGCCGAACTCGATTCACTCGATGCGCAACTGAAGTTGTTGCTCCTGCCGCGTGACCCCAACGACGGCAAGGCCGTCATCATGGAAATCCGCGGCGCCGAGGGCGGCGAAGAGGCCAACCTCTTCGCGGGTGACTTGATGGAGATGTACCGCGCCTACGCGACGAACATGGGATGGAAGTGCGAGGTGATGTCACTCGACGAGTCACCTCTCGGTGGAATCAACCAGGTCACACTCATGTTGTCGGGAGACTCGGCGTGGAGTCACCTCAAGTTCGAAGGTGGCCCCCACCGCGTGCAACGTGTCCCCGTAACCGAGAGCCAGGGTCGTATCCACACCTCGTCGGCAACGGTCACGGTGATGCCCGAGGCCGAGGAAGTCGACGTCGAGATCGACGACAAGGACCTCGAGATCGACGTCTACCGTTCGTCGGGGGCGGGCGGACAGCACGTCAACACCACCGACTCTGCCGTGCGCATCACGCACAAGCCGACCGGAATCGTCGTCGCGATGCAAGATGAACGCAGCCAGCTGCAAAACCGGGCCCGCGCCATGCAGGTTCTGCGCGCGCGCATCCTGAAGGCGCGTCAGGAAGAACACGAGGCCGCGGCCTCCGCGCAACGTCGCGCACAGGTCGGCGGTGGTGGGCGAAGCGAGAAGATCCGCACCTACAACTTCAAGGAAAACCGTGTCACCGACCATCGCATCGGTCTCACGCTCTACCGCCTTCAGGACATTCTGAAAGGTGATCTAGCCGAAGTGTCCGGAGCGCTCATCCAAGACGAGCGCACACGCCAACTCGCCGCCGGGGAAGAGTGAACCACGACGCATCCACCTGGCGCGAACTGCTCGACGAAACCACCCAGGTGGTCGGGGATCGCACCGAGGCGCGCTGGTTGTGCGAGGAAGCAGCGGGTTTGTACGGCGACGAATTCCGGGCCGAGCTCGATGCGCCGGCAACGCAACGCATGGGCCTGGCCCTGCAGGCGATGGTCGGGCGCCGACTGGCGGGCGAGCCGCTTCAGTACGTGCTCGGTCACTGGTCGTTCCGACACATCGATCTGTTGGTCGACCGGCGCGTGTTGATCCCGCGCCCCGAGACCGAGCTTGTTGCCGAAGCGGCCCTCGCCTTCGCCCGTGAATTCCACGCATCACGCGGTGATACCACGGTGAGGGTCGCCGACCTCGGTACGGGAAGCGGGGCGATCGGGCTTTCGTTGGCAAGCGAACTGCCGATCACCGGCGTCGAGGTGTGGATCACCGATGCGTCGAACGATGCTCTCGACGTCGCGCGTGCCAACATCGCAGGAATCGGTCGCAACGCGGCAAACGTGCGAGTGGCCTTCGGCGACTGGTGCGGCGCACTTCCCGAAGAACTCAGATGCACGTTCCACGTCATCGTGGCAAACCCGCCGTACATCGCGCTGAATGACGCCGAAGTCGACGACGTCGTTTCTGCAAACGAACCCCACGGCGCCTTGTTTGCGAAGGACGACGGTCTCGCCGACATCTTTGCCATTGCGAACCAGGCGCGTGATTGGCTCGTCGGCAATGGTCGCGTGGTTCTCGAAATCGGTCATCGTCAGGGTGCAGCGGTGGTGAGCGAGTTGGCGCGGCTCGGATACGACAACGTCGAAATTCGCCCCGACCTTGCCGGTCGCGATCGCATTGCAACCGCAACGTTTCGCCGACGGCCCGGCAGGAGGGGCGTTTTCAGCGAAGTGAACGGCGAATGAAAGCGAGCTGGTGCAACAACAGGTTCTCGGCCACAACTTCTTGCGGTGTCATGTGCGTGACACCCGACAGGGGAAGAACCTCATGGTCGCGCCCCGCGGCAAGGAGTGCCGACGACAGTTGCAGCGTGTGCGCGGCGACGACGTTGTCGTCGGCGAGACCATGCACGAGCAGTAGAGGTCGGGTGAGCGATGCGGCTTCGGCAACCAGGTTGGTTCGCGCGTAGTTGTCGGCATGGGTGTCGGGCCGGCCGAGGTAACGCTCGGTGTAGTGGGTGTCGTACAGAGCCCAATCGGTGACCGGTGCGCCGGCAACGGCGCAGTGGAACTTGTCGGGTCGGCGCAGCACGGCGAGTGCGGCAAGATAGCCACCGAAGCTCCAACCGCGAATCGCCACACGCGACACGTCGGCGCGCGGTTCCAGCGCGGACAGCGCGTCGAGCACGGCAACTTGATCGTCGAGAACGGGTTGTGCGAGGTCGCCATACACCGCTCTCTCGTAGGCGCTGCCGCGTCCCGGGGTTCCACGACCATCGGCCACCACCACGACGAAACCCTGGTCGGCGAACCACTGCGACGTCGCAAAGGCCATCTGCGTGGAAACGACGCGCTGGGCATGGGGGCCACCGTACGGGTCGAACAGAACGGGTAGCGGATCCGGACCCGCGTTCAACGGGGTGAGAATGGCAACCGAACACCCGGCGACGTCGGCGATGCGAACGTTCGGTGACACGAGCATCGTCTCGGCGTTGTTCGTGAGTTCGGGGCCGTCGACGACACGGAACGTCGCACGCGGAGCGCGCAGCGACGACTCGCGGACGACCGTGCGACCACCACCGTGCACGGCGGTGCACACCGATTCGCCCGCCGCGATCGGTCGAACGCCCGTGGACCCGAGTGCATACACACCTTGGAACCACGGGGTCGACACGTCGTTGGCCGCGAAGATCACTTCATCGCCGACCGAGAGCACCGACCGCACGTGCAGATGGTCGGGTGTCGCGGAGGCGCCGTCGATCAGAATGCGCCGCACTCCTCGGTCGGCACACGTGACGAGCGCACCCTCCGGATTCAGCGCTGGCACACCGGGTATGAGGTCGACCCATGCATCGTTCGAATCGGTGCCGATGACGTTGCATGCGCCCGACGTTGGGTCGATGCGAACGACCGTCACCGAGCGTTGGTCGCGGGATTGAACCTGGGCAATGAGTCCCGCGGCATTCCAGGCAACCGAGTTGAGGTATTCGTGCGGCGGCAGGTCGACCCGAATGGCCGCACCCGTCGTGACATCGACGACGTGCAACGACACGTCGGCGTTGGTTGACCCGGCAGCGGGGTAGCGGTGTTCGCCCGCCGCAGCCGAAGGATTCGCGGGGTCAGCGATGTACCAAACGTTCACTCCGGTCACGTCGACACGGGTCGCCGCGATGAAACGTCCGTCCGGCGCCCACCAGTAACCGGCGTGCCGGCCCATCTCTTCGGCGGCGATGAACTCGGCGAGTCCCCACGTCACGTTGGGATCGTCGTCACCTGCGAGTTCCCGTTCGTTGCCCGCCGTGTCCGAGACGAACAGTCGTCCGGCGCGCGTGTAGGCGATGAGCGAACCATCCGGTGACGGCCGGGCGTCGAATACACCGGTGTCGACGGCGACGGCACCGGCCCCGCCCGCGACGAGGTCGACGACAAACAACTGGCCGCCGAGCACCGTCGCTGCAATCGTCACGGCCGAATCACAGGCGTACGAGACGATTCCGCCTGCGCCTTCGCGCGCACGTTCACGGCGACGGCGTTCTTCCGCGGTCAACTCGCCGCCGGTATCCGCTGCGTTGCGAGGGTCGAACAGACACCTTTCGGCTCCCGTGGATACGTCGAGCGACCACAACGCGTTGACGGGGTCGCTGCCCGTTGCCGACCGCGAAAAAACGATGCGCGCGCCGTCGGGCGACACCTTGAAGTTGCGCGGCTCTCCGAGGGTGAGGCGCTGCGTGCGTGCGTGTTGGCGCGGGAAAGTGTCCCCGGAGCGTCCGGTGTCGCCACTCATGCGACGTGAAACACGCCTTTCGCATCGAGATCAACACGACGACCGACGAATTCATCGGTGCACATCGCACGACCCAGGTCGACATCGGTGCTTTCACCCCACGCACGTCGGCCGTCGGCCAGCAGACACGAGGCGTGGATCATTTCCGGAGAACCGTCGCGGCCGTGCATCACCGAATAGGCCTCGATCGTGGCTGGCAGACCCGCCGCCTGGTCGATGGTCGCGACGTCGCGACGCGGCATCGCGTCGATTTCGTCCTGCGGGTACGCGTGACGGAATGCGGTGGCCGGGGGCTCGGTCGAATAGACGCCGAACGCGTGCTTGGTTGTGTATCCACCGTTGGCCCACACCAGGCCCTTCGCACCGGGTCGCTCGCGCAGGTCGTTCATCACCGTCGCGATGGCGTGCATGACGTAGTTGTTCCATGGCCCACCCGCGAATGGCAAACCACCCGTACGGGTGAGCTGGGAGTTGATGTCGAGGCCCAGGGACTGGGCTCCGAGTTGCACTGCCGACGGGAAGCACGAGTACAGATCGACGATGTCGATGTCGCCGATGGTGAGGCCGGCAAGTTCGAGGGCGCGCTTTCCGCCGAGTTCGATGGCGGGCGTCTCGGCGAATGTCCACCGGTTCGAGATGTACTGGTGTTCGTGGCAGTCGGAGCCCGAATGGATGAACACCCATCGGTCGCGGGGGATGCCGAGCGACTCGGCCTTTTCGACCGAGCAGACGATCAGAGCGGCGCCCATGTCGACGTCGTTGTTCGAGTTCATGAACTTCGGGTAGGGGAAACCGATCATGCGGTTGTCGGGGCCGGGCATGCGGATTTCCTCGGCCGAAAGTTCGCGATGCGACCACGCATTCGGGTTCTTCGCCGCGACCTTGCTGAAGCGCGACCACAGTTCGGAAATGAAGACCTGGTGGTCGGCAACCGAACGGCCGGCGCGCGCGCGGATGGCGGTTTCGAACATCGGATACACCTGCACCGGCATCACGATGCGACGGGCAATTTCCTGTTCGCCCGCCATCGACAGGTCTTCGCTCACCACGTCCGCATCGGGGGTCGATGCGTCGGCCTTGGGCCATGCCAGGGTGTGGCCGGCCTTCTTCGCGCGTTGCTTCGTGCGTGATGCCTCGCCGCCGGTGAGAACGATGATGTCGGCACGACCCGACTGAATGTCGAGTGCGGCCGAGTTCACGAGCGTCTGGGGGGTGTTGCCACCGTTCACACTGAGGCCGTACTGCCGCGCGGTGATGCCGAGTTGTTGCGCAACGAACCACGCCGGATTGCCGTACTTCCACGACAGCAGCGCGACGACGCGAATCGCGTCGACATCGGGAACTTTTGCGAGACCGGCATCTGCTGCAGCGAGGCGAATTGCTTCGGCCATCAACGTGGCGGGGTCGGCCGCCGTGTCGAACGACGCAGCCCGCGGGTCGTCGGGTCGTTGGAGAGACTGTCCACAGCCGACGAGAACGGGGGTGCGTGGGTCGAGTGTCATGCCCGAAGGTTATGCGCTGCGATGCCGCTGGCTCCTATGCTCGGGGCGTGTCACCAGCAGCACCACATCGGGGTTTTCGCATCGCCATCGGTGCCGACCATGCTGGTTTCGAGCTGAAGCAGCACCTCATCGCGTTCCTCGCAGCGGCGGGACACACGGTCGACGACTTCGGCACGCACTCCTCCGAAAGCGTCGACTATCCACCCATCTGCGCAGCCGTTGGTCGAGTCGTCCGCGACGGCAAAGCAGACCTTGGCATCGTCCTCGGCGGAAGCGGACAGGGCGAACAACTGGCGGCCAACAAGGTGCACGGAGTGCGTGCAGCATTGTGCAACTGCCTCTACACGGCGAAGATGGCGCGCTCGCACAACAACGCCAACGTGCTGTCGATGGGGGCCAGGGTCGTCGGCGTCGGCCTCGCCGAGGAAATCGTGACCACGTTCCTCGCCACAGAATTCGAAGGTGGCCGCCACGAGCGTCGTGTCGCCCAGTTGGCCGAGATCGAAGAAGAAGAGTCGAAGTAGCGCGAGTCGAAAGCGAAAGGCACACGACCCCCATGTCCGAAATCAAGAAGAGTCTGCGCGGAATCGTCCACGCCGCGGCGAAGAACTGGGCATCCGAACTCGGCGACGACGATCCGGTGTTCGATCTCATCGACCGCGAGGTGCAACGTCAAACGACCGGTCTGCAACTGATTGCGAGCGAAAACTTCACCTCCCCCGCAGTCATGCGCGCCACGGGTTCGGTGCTCACCAACAAGTACTCCGAGGGCTACCCGGGGAAGCGTTACTACGGCGGGAATGCCGTTGTCGATGACATCGAGGCGATCGCCATCGACCGCATCAAACAACTCTTCGGTGCCGAGCACGCGAACGTGCAGCCGCACTCCGGCGCCAGCGCGAACATGGCCGTCTACCTGGCTCTGCTGAATCCCGGCGACACCGTTCTCGGCCTCAGCCTCGACCACGGCGGCCACCTCACACATGGCTCGCCGGTCAACGCGAGCGGCATCCTTTACAACTTCGTCTCGTACAAGGTGTCGTCGGGCGAAGAGCGCATCGACATGAACGAGGTGCGTGACCTTGCGTTGAAGCACCGGCCGAAGATGATCGTGGCGGGCACGACTTCGTACACGCGACGACTCGAGCCCGAACCCTTCAAGAAGATCGCCGACGAAGTCGGTGCACTGTTGATGTTCGACATCGCCCACCTTGCCGGACTCGTCGCCGGTGGTGCACACCCGAACCCCGTGCCGTATGCCGACGTGGTCACCTTCACCACGCACAAGACGTTGCGCGGTCCGCGCGGTGGGTGCATCCTCTGCAAGGCCGAACACGCCCAGAAGATCGACAAGGGAATTTTCCCCGGAACCCAGGGTGGTCCGCTCGAGAACGCAATCGCAGCCAAGGCCATCGCGTTCGGCGAGGCGCTCACCCCGATGTTCCGCGACTACGCGCACCAGATCGTGAAGAACGCGAGTGCACTCGCCGGTGCGCTGGCCCGTCAGGGTTTCCGCCTCGTCTCGGGCGGAACCGACAACCACATGATGGTGGTCGACCTCACGCCCTTCGACGCAGAGCTCACGGGCAAGGAAGCCCAGCTTGTGCTCGACCAGGCAGGAATCACCCTGAACAAGAACACCATCCCGAACGACCCACGCAGTCCCTTCGTCACCTCCGGCGTTCGTATCGGAACACCGTCGGTCACCACGCAGGGAATGAAGGAAGCCGAGATGGAGCAGATCGCCGAACTCATCGCGACGGCGTTGCGCAACCGCAACGATTCAGCGGCCATTGCCGGCGTGAAGGCCCGCGTCGCGGCGCTGTGCGCGCGGTTCCCCGTCTACGCAATGGCCTGATTCGACCCGCTGCGTCGAACAAAGTCCTAGTGTTGTAGCGGAATGGGCGACACCACCGGCTACGTCGTCGTCGCAATCGCGGCGGCCCTTGCGACGTTTGCCGCAACCCCCGTCGTGATGCGGCTGGCCGAACGGCGCCAGTGGATGGCCCAACCCGATCCCCGCAAGGTGCACACGAATCCCACGCCCGACATCGGGGGTATCGCACTGTTGATCGGCATTCTCGTCGCGTTGTTGTTGGCCTGGCAGATGGACAGGTTCGATCCGTTGTTCCGCGGCAACTCCGAGACGCTCGGCGTCGTGTTGGCGGCGGTCTTTATTTGTGGTCTCGGACTCGTCGATGACATCCGCGAAATTTCGGCGCCGGCGAAAGTGGCGGGCACCGTGGTAGCTGGAATCGTTCTCGTGTGGGCCGGCGTGACGATGTTCTACTTCCGCGTGCCGTACTTCGACGTCTTCGTGTTGTCGAGCGACTGGATTCCGCTCGTCACCATCCTGTGGTTGCTCGTCATGACCGAGGGAATCAACCTGATCGACGGTCTCGACGGCTTGGCGGCGGGCATCGTCGCCATCGCGTCGGCGGCGTTCTTCGTGTATAGCCGCCATCTCGGTGATCTCGGACTGTTGGCCGAACCGAACATCGGTCCGCTCATCGCCGCCATCACGTGTGGTGCGTGCATCGGATTCCTGCCGCACAATTTCAACCCCGCGAAAATCTTCATGGGGGACAGCGGAGCCCTGTTGCTGGGGCTCATGCTCGCCGTGTCGACGAGCGTCGTCGGAGGCCGTGCCGACCCTGCGACGCAGGACTACAGCAGCCAGACCTACTTCTTCCTTGCCCCGCTCTTCATCCCGCTTCTCATTCTCGGCGTGCCCATTTTCGACGTGCTGTTCGCAATCGTGCGCCGCGCCTACAAACGCCAAAGCTTCGCGACCGCGGACAAGGGCCACCTCCACCATCGCCTCATGAACCTCGGCCACGGCCAGCGTCGCAGCGTTCTCATTCTCTGGTTGTGGACGGCGCTTCTGTCGGGCATGGCCCTGTATCCCGCCATCTCCACGTCGGGTGGCAACATCGCACCCTTCGGCGTAGCCGCCCTGGCGCTGGGTCTCTACACGGTGCTGCACCCGAGCGTTCGCCGTCGCCGCGAGGGCGAAGACGGTGGCGAAGGCGACGTCATCGGCACCGACGAGGTTCTCTCCGAATCGTGACGACCCGCGTACGACGCGCGGGGATGACGTTTGTATGCCGTCATAGGTAGACAAGAACCGTCGGCACCTTGGCGCTTGGCGCTGCACTTGCCGGGTGTCCGACGCCCCCGCAGTCTTCGATCGTGCCGCGCGCGCCAGTCGCATCGTCTTCGCCTCGGCGGTGGCGATCGTGCTCGCCTCGTTGTTCCTTCTTGCCCGCGGTGGAACGGGCAGTGGAGGTGCCTGGTCGGGAATACCCGGCCGTCATCTCTACGTCGTCACGTCGGGTTCCATGTCACCGAACATGAACGTCGGTGATGCCGTTCTCGTGAAACCGATGACGGATCGTGCTGTAACGACGCTGCGACCCGGGGAGGTGGTCACGTTTCGCGCGGCAAACAACCCGCGGTTCTTGATCACCCACCGAATCATCGCGGCGCATGTCAGCGCCGGTGGCCGTCGGTACTACACGACGAAGGGTGACGCGAACGACGGACCCGACAGCAGCATTCTCGAGCCATCCCGGGTGGTTGGAATCGTCACCACGGTGATTCCTCGTCTCGGGTCGGTGCTCGTGGCGATTCGCACGCCATACGTCATTGCAACGTTCGTCGCTGCGTATCTGCTGTTCGAGGTCGCGTTCTTCGCGTTGCGTCTGGCCCGCTCGAACGACCGCTCAACGGAACCATCACATCCATGAACCCTTCGGGCATGGTCGACAAAAGGAGCAAGATGAAGTCAATTTCCACGAAGAGTCCCCGAATCAGAAAGTTGCTGTTCGGCCTCGGCATCACCGCCGCACTGGCCGGTATTGGTGCTGTTGTTGTAGGAACCACGAATGCGCTGTATTCGGCAACCCAGACGAGTGCGACTAACACGTTCAACTCGGGCACGGTGAGCGTTGGTCTTGGATCGACCAGCACCACGTGCGCCGTTACGAACATGGTGCCGGGTGATTCGTCGACCGGTTACGGGTCCGGTTCGCAGGCTCTGACGCAGTGCAACTACAAGGTGAAGTACACGGGTTCGGCGACGGCATGGCTTGCCGTCGACGTTGCCGTGAACGCGGGGTCGACTCCGCTCTACACCGCCACTGCGGATGGCCTTCAGGTACTGGTCAAGACGACGAGCGGTGTGACGCTGATGAACAACACCACCTTCAAGAACCCCGCAGGAACGGACACCACGCTCGCCGCAGGGGCCCTCGCATCGAATCTGCTCCTCAGCGCATCGCCCGCGGTCACCAACGATGAGTTCCAGTTCAACATCGACTACCTCCTGCCGCTGCTCGCATCGAACGCAACACAGGGAGGTGCGGCATCGATCACGCTCACTTTCCACGCGGTGCAGAGCGGCAATCAGCCGATCCTTGCGTGTGTTGCGGGGAGGCAATGCAACACGATCACGTGGAGCTGATGCACCGATGAAGATGTGGGGGCTGCGACGGACGGTCGGTCTGCTGCTCGCGTCGTGCGTGCTGTTGTCGGCTGCTCGCCAGCCCCCGATTCCGGAGACGAGTGGGTTAATTTCCGCTCGCCTTGCGGATGCGGTTCAGACAGTCACCGGTGCTGCGTTCGCTCCGAGCGTGGCACCGGTGGTTTCCGTCACCCAGGTGTCGACGAAGGCGTCGCTCAGTTGGCCGCGCGTTTCGATCTCGGGTGCGGCCACGGTCGGCTACCGCGTCATGCGAACCACGACCGTGGGTTCGGTCGAAGTGTGCAGCGGTGCCAATGCACCCGTGACAACGGGGGAAGTCGTCACGTGTTTCGACGAAACGGTGAGCGCCGACGCGTCGTATTCGTACACCCAGCAGCCGATTCTCGTGCGCGGTGGAACCGTGACGTGGTCACGACCGCCGAGTGCGCCGAGCGCAACATTCGTCGGCGCGCGAATCGCGTTTGCAAACGTCGGCAAAACGGTCTCGACGAACGGGCCCGCGGTGTCGGTGCCGATGCCGACCGGCACGCAACCGGGTGATCTTCTTCTCCTCGTTTCCGTGAGTGGACGTCAGAACGCACCCTCGACCCCGCCGGGTTGGACGGCGCTGGCGAGCGTCGGAATCACCGGCGGATCGGCACTGCGGTTGTTCGTTGCGTGGCGTATCGCCGATGGTGCGTCGGCGTTGACGTGGGACCCGAATGCGAACTCGACCGGAGCGTCAGTGCGCATCGTGCGCTACGTGCGCGGCAACGGCAACACCACCACGCCCGTCGTTGCGACGTCGTCGGTCACGACCGCGACAGAGGTGTCCACGACAACCTTCACGCCGTCGCCCAATCCGGTCACGACGGGCGCCAACGCCGAGGTGGTGAGCATCGTTGCGCAGCGTGCGGCAGGATCGGTTTCGATCGTGACCGGCCAAGGGTTTGTCGCGGATCACGCCGAGTTGGCAACGTCGGGGGGAGTCGCCCACGCGGTCGGCGTCGGCGGCCGGCAGATGGTCGACGCCGGAAATGTGACCTTGCCGACGTGGGGGTCGACCACGGGGGGAGTGTGGGCCGCGGCAGCGGTTGCATTCCGGTGACGTGACGTCGTCGCCCAACTTGGCGCCAACTGACCGCTGCGCCTAGATTGCTAAAGGTTTCACAAGCGGAGGTGGGCCGGCTACCACCGCTTTTTGGCCACCTTGAACCCCCGATGAGACTTCTGCCCGATCCCGAG
>JAGWWV010000119.1 GCA_018970175.1 Acidobacteriota bacterium | reverse complement strand
TCGCCGAATCGAATGGCACTTCTGCGATACGCGGGTATTCGCTGCGCACCTGGGCGAGGTTGACGCCCAGCTTTTCGGCCAACACGACGAGGGCACCTTCGGTGGGATCGCCGACGAGATCGTCGCTTCCGTCGCCATGGTGGATGACGGCGTCGGCGCAGAGGGCGAGCCCGCGCGCGCTGGTGGCAAGCGTGTCGGAGGTCGATGCGCTGAGGCCCTCGACGTCGCCGTTCGACGAGTAACCGCTGCCGGTGACGTCGTAGAGACGATCCTCGAAGAGGAACTTGGTCGCGGTCATCTGGTTGAGGGTGAGGGTGCCCGTCTTGTCGCTGCAGATGACACTGGTGCAACCCAGCGTTTCGACGGCCGCCAAACGCTTGATGATCGCGTTGCGCGCGGCAAGTTGGCTGACACCGATGGCAAGGGTCACCACGGTGACGGCGGGCAGGCCCTCGGGAATCGACGCGACGGCGAGAGCGACCGCGGTGAGGAGAACGTCTCCGAAGTCCTGACCGCGGGCGATGTTGGTGATCATCACCAGCGCAACGACGATGCCCGCGAGGTACACGAGTTGGTGGGCGAGGCCGTCGAGTTGGCGCTGCAGCGGGGTCTTTTCGGTGGGAGTTGCAGCGAGGAGGCCGGCGATGCGGCCGATCTCTGTGCTCATGCCCGTCTTCGTGACGAGGATCTCGCCGCGACCGCGGGTGACCGTGGTGTTCATGAACGCGTGCGAGTGGCGATCGCCAATCGGCGCGTTCGGATCGACGGGTTCGGTGTTTTTCTCGACAGGGTGGCTTTCGCCGGTCAGGGCTGCCTCGTCAACTTCGAGGTTGTTGGCGAAGAAGATCTCTCCGTCGGCGGGAAGGCGGTCGCCCGCCTCGACGAGAACGATGTCGCCCGGAACAACGGTTTCCGTGGGCACCATCATCACCGTGCCGTCGCGGCGCACGCGCACTTGCGCGGTGAGCATCTTGCGAAGGGCATCGAGTGACTTCTCGGCACGGTTTTCCTGAACGAATCCGATGACCGCGTTGAAGACCACGACGATGAGAACAACGAGAGGTGTCTTCAGCTCGCCCGACACCACCAGCGACACCAGGGCGGCACCGATGAGGATGAGGATGAGCATGTCCTTGAACTGGGCGAGGAACTTCTTCCAGCCCGGCACGGTTTCGGCCGCCGCCAGTTGGTTGGGGCCGAATTCTTTGAGCCGACGTGCGGCCTCAGCCGAGGTGAGACCGGTGTCGAGGGGGGTTTGGGTTATTGTCACGGGGTTCTTTCAGAAGGTCATTGCGCGAAGACGGGCGATGCGGTCGTCGGTGTTGGGGTGGGTGGAGAAAAGTCGCGCCAGATTCGGGCCGCCAGTGCGCTTGTTCTGGAACTCGGCGAGCGGGTTGTGAATGTAGGCCTGTGCTTGCGCGGGTGCGATCTGCATCGGAATCTGGCGCGCGTACACCTCGATGCGCTCGAGCGCATTTGCGAGGGGAGCGCCGGTGCCCAACAATTCGGCCGCCGAGCGGTCGGCTTCGTACTCACGCGAACGTGACACGGCCATCTGCATGAGCGACGCGGCAATCGGAGCGAGCATCGACACCAGGATCAGCGCGAACGGGTTCGGACGGTCGTCGTCGTTGCTGCCTCCGCCGCCGAACATTGCCGCCCACATCGCCATGTTGGCAATGAACGAAATTGCGGTGGCGATGGCCGCCGCCACCGAACCGATGAGAATGTCGCGGTTGCGCACGTGCATCAGCTCGTGTGCCA
>JAGWWV010000118.1 GCA_018970175.1 Acidobacteriota bacterium | reverse complement strand
AAAAAAGAAGGCTCCGGATGCCACCGCCGCGGTTCCGGCCGCCAGGCCGTCGATGTTGTCGAGCAAGTTGAACGCATTCGTAATGCCGAGGATCCACACGATGGAGATCACAGAATCGACGGCGTCAGGCAGCGGAGAGGAAACCTTCACTCCGTAGAGCACCAATGCTGACGCCAGACCCAGACCGACCACGAATCGCAACCACGGACTGAGCCCACGGAGGTCGTCGATGAGGCCCATCAACGAGAAGACCAAGGCCAATGCAATTACCACGACCAGTTCGCGCAACAGAGCGTCGCTCTGAAGCGGCATACTGCTGATGCTCAGGCTGATCTGACGACCGTTGATCACCGTGTTGCGTTGAAGCAAGACTCCGAGCACCATCGCAATCGAGAAAGCGATCACCATCGCCACGCCACCTAGGTACGGCACGGGGGCCGTGTGAGATTTGTGACCCCCGGGAAGGTCGTGAATGGCACGTCCACGCGCGAATTCCCTCACCGCAGGAACCAAGATCAGCGACATTACGAAGGCGCCGACGAACACCGCGAAATATAACACCGCCATGGTCACGTCTCCAGACTACGCCAAGCCCGTTGATGGTCTGGCCTAGTTGCTGACACGAATTGTTGTCGAATCGGGTGACGCTGGTCGATGAATCGGGCGTAAGTAGCGTGTTTTGTTGACATGCGCGTCTTGGTCACCGGTGGTGCCGGTTACATCGGATCGCACCTGGTCGACCGACTGGTGAAACTCGGCCACGAGGTGACGGTGCTCGACGACTTGTCGACGGGCAACAGCGCGAACCTCGCCGAGTCACGGTCGCACATCCGATTCGTCGAGGACACCATTCTGGACGACCGGCTCGTCGACAAGCTCGTGCGGCGGGCCGACACGGTGTTTCATCTTGCGGCGGGCGTCGGCGTCGGCAACATCGTCGCCAAACCGCTCGACGCGCTGATTACCAACACCCGCGGCGCAGAGAACGTGATCGAGGCCTGCGTAAAGCATGAAAAGCGACTACTGCTCGCCTCGACGAGCGAGATCTACGGAAAGACCGGCAAGATGCCGATGTCAGAAGACGACGACCGCGTGCTCGGCTCAACCACCATCGCGCGCTGGGGATACTCCACCGCCAAGGCGATCGACGAACATCTGGCGCTCGCGTATGCGCAGCACGGCCTGCGAATGTCCGTGGTTCGCTATTTCAATTCGTACGGGCCGCGACTCGACCCGAAGGGTTACGGATCGGTCGTTGCCAACATGATGCGCCAAGCCCTCGCAGACGAACCGCTCACCGTGCACGGTGACGGAACACAGACCCGTTGCTTCACCTACGTGGAAGACACCGTCGAGGGCACGCTTCGCGCCGGGCTCGACGCCAAAGCAGAAGGCGTCGTGTTCAACGTCGGAAACGACCGCGAGACGACGATCAACGACCTCGCGGCACTGATCATCGAGATGACCGGATCACGGTCGGCGATTCGCCGTATGTCGTACGAAGAGCGCTATGGAAAAGGGTTCGAAGACACCAAGCGACGAGTGCCCGACGTCCGCCGTGCGGCCGACGTGCTCGGGTTTCGCGCGTCAATCGAGTTGCGCGACGGGCTCGAGCGCACGTTGCAGTGGTGGCGCAACACCTACCGATGATTCGCGTCGTCCACGTCCTGACGCGCACGAACATCGGCGGGCCGTCGGTGATGTTGGTCGACTTGCTCGACGGGCTCGACCGTGATCGGTTCACGCAGTCGGTGGTGCGCGGTGC
>JAGWWV010000117.1 GCA_018970175.1 Acidobacteriota bacterium | reverse complement strand
TAGCCGCTGTGCCATTCCGACAACGACAGACCCGCCATGGCGTTTTCGTAGCGGGTGAGGATCTTGTTGCCGACGTACTTGTACATCGGCATGCCGCCGCGCAACGCGGCGCCGCGGTCGATCATGCGCGAACCGAACACCGCATCGGCCCGACCATCGGCGAGGGGCTTGATGATGTCCATCATCACTTCGGGTGCGTATTGACCGTCGCCGTGCAGCAGCACCACAACGTCGAGACCCATTTCTTGGGCGAGTCGATAACCGGCCTTCTGGTTGCCGCCGTAGCCCAGGTTCACCGGGTGGCGCACCACGTGGAGGGGTAGGCGGTCGCTGCGCCGCTGGTAGGCCAGGGCCACTTCGTGGGTGTGGTCGACGCTCGCGTCGTCGCACACCAGCACCGCTTCAACCAACGCGGCCACCTCGGTGGGAATCCGGTCGAGCACCGCCTCGAGAGTCGACTCGGCGTTGTAGGCAACGACGAGAATGCCGATTCGCGGGGCCAAAGACGCAGAAGCGCCGGACGCGGGATCTGCCTGTTTCCCCATGGTTCATCTGATCGTAATGGAGAATTTTGGTTGAACCCCGTCTCGCCGGCCCGCTGCTAACGGTTCTCCGACTCGGCGGACATGAAGACCTCGGGGTCGACAATCTCGTGGTCGTACTCGAGGTACAGCACGTTGGTGTCCCACGCGTACCACTCGGGACAAGCCGCCACCAGACCGCCGGTGGCATGGGTTCGCGCTGCAGCACTGAACTTGGCCTGCCGGGTTGGATCGAGCGCCTTGTCGTAGAGAGCAAAGTTCGTGTCGGCGAAGCCGAACTTGCTGCGCACCACCAACCACGAAAAATCGGTTCGGTTCTTGGGGAACTCGATGCGCATCAAGAACCTGCTCTCGGTGCCTCCGCCAATGGGGACCTGACCGTCGATCGCTTGGTTCAGCCGAACGTCGAACTCGCCGGTCGCATCGTTGACACCCTGCTTTGCCACGCGTGGCAACTCCACGAGGCTGCCGTCTTCGGCAACGCGCGCAACGGTGATCTCTTCGGGTGCTGCGACGGCTTCGATCACTGGAATGTCGAAATAGAAGCCCGAGTTCTTCCCCGTCTGCACGTTGCGCGCAGCCAGGTCGGCGCGGTTCGGCGTGGTCAACCCGCGGAACACCTCGGTGCCGCGCACCATGACGGAAATCGGCACCGGATCATCGGTGGTGGTGTGCGCCCAGCCGAATGTGGTGATCGTTGCCAGTACCGGGTCGGCCTTCACCCGCTCACCACCCTCGGGAACAACCTTGAGATGGTTCACGGCATGGCCCCAGTTGCAGTCCTGCAGGGCAAACAACTCATCGACCCTTTCCTGACCGGCCACCGCAGGAACTGCGTTGTCCGGCATCAGGTATCCCTGGCGTAGGTCGTTGCGCAGCATCAGGGTTTGCTTGTAACCCTTGTCTCCCACGACGGCCCACGGCGTGTAGTTCCGCAGGATGTATTCGCCCAGGTCGAAGTGCCGAATGCTGTTCGGAATGTAGTCCCACTCGTCAATTGATCCGTCCCAGGCGTACACCACCACTTCCGGGCTGCGTTGACGCAACGTCGCAATGACCTCGCGCATCGCCGGTCTGGTCGACATCTGCAGTGCGTAACTGAATCGCGTGAGTGGACGCTCGTCGAGCACGAAGTTGTACAAACCCGACGCGTTGGCGAAATCGAAGATCAGTGCGTCGCGACCCAGGTTCGCATCCACGAAATCCCGCACCGACACGGCTGTCTGGACGAACGC
>JAGWWV010000052.1 GCA_018970175.1 Acidobacteriota bacterium | reverse complement strand
GTTCACTTCATCTCGTCGACGGGTCGGTATCTCGGGCCCGTGGTGTTCGGAACCAAGACACCACCGGGCAAGTGGACCACGTTCGTGGTGACCAAGTCATCGATGGGGTTGGGGTCGATCAAGTACCAAGACGCGGGATGGGCGAAGTCGTCGCTGAAGCTGGGTACGGGTCAGTTCGGCAAGTTGCTGCGCGGTGCAAAGAAGAACGGCCAACCTCGCGGCGCAGGGCGCCTCGGAGTCCTGGCGAAGTTGTCGGCGTCGGACGTTTCGACGTTTGCGGCCAATCCATGTCCCGCGGAAGCCGATCAAGAACTGGGAACCGACTGCGACGGTGACGGCATCATCAACGTGATCGATGTCGACGACGACGGCGACGCCGTGCTCGACGTCGCCGACAAGTCGACCGAAGATTTCACGGCAACCGGTTGGATTCCGACCGCGGGGACACGTTCCGAGGTGGGCAACACGGGCGGCACCAAGGTGATCAACTCGAACATCAGCCCGGCGACGGTCGATGCCGACATCGACCAGATGTTCGGGTCCTCCGACTCGGGCTTCGGCATCAGTTTTTTCCTGAACCTCACCACCGAGGATGCGTTGAAGCTCGACGCGGCGTGGATCGACTGCGGGGCAATCGAATACTGCGGACGCCTGACTGGAACGGCGAGCACGGGCCCCACCTCGTCGTTGAACAACAAGCCCTTCAACGCTCTCTTCTGTGAGGGTTTCACCAACTCGGCTGGTGGATGCTCGAAGACCATTCTCTGGAAGGACTTCCCTGGCTACATCTTCGACCAGTCGGGTTACGCGAAGGTTGTCGACAAAGGTGAAGGCATCTACAACGGCATGCAGTTGTCGAGCATCGACGGAAACGGTTACACCTGGGTCGGCTACATGCGACCAACTCTCGGCGCCAACGCACTCACAAAGATGAAGACGGGAGATCCGTACGTCGTGAAGGTCCGCAACAAGGACACCGGAATGATTCGAGAGATTCCGATGGCCCTCGGTGCATTCTTTCTCACCACACCGGCCATCAAGGCGCTTGGTGACACGTCAATCGACTACACAAAGCCGAGTCCACTCGGCTCGTACAGCAATCCGTACGTGGTGGGCGAAGACGGCATCGTGAAGGTGACGTTCTACAGGCCGCAACGTGCGGCGATCGAGGGCACCGACCCGGCCGGGCAGAAGTACATGGACATCGGCGGACTCGACTACGGATTCACGCTGGAGGCAGATCCGACCGACCGCAGCATCAGCGTGATCACGCGCGACATGAACGAGCGTCTCTTCGGTTGCGGCAACCAGGGGGCGTACACCCTGCCCGATGGTTTCGTCGAGGACACGTCGAAGAGCGACCGCGGATCGGTGCTGTGGAACGTGCGCGACCAGTCGACCGATGGCGTGCCGTCGGTCGACCGCGCAGTCACGATCACGCTCAACCTGAAGATCTGCATCTCGAATCAGAAGTCGAAACTGAACGTCGACTGGGCGCGCGCAAGGGGATTGATGAAGATCAACCTCATCGGTGCCGGCTCCGAATCGTCCGGCGGCAGGAACGCGGGCAACACCACTTTCACCGTCAGCCTGCCGAGGTTGGCCGACTCCTGGACGAAGTAGCCCAACGCTTCCGTCGGTAGCCTGACCCCGTCATGGCAGGCAAATACGTCGTTCGCACCCATGGGTGTCAGATGAACGAGCACGACTCCGAGCGCATCGCGGGTCTGCTCGAGGCCGACGGCTACGCGCGCGCCGACAACGACAACGAGGCCGACGTCATCGTTGTCAACACGTGTTGCATCCGTGAAAACGCCGACATGCGTCTCTACGGCCAGCTCGGTTGGCTGAAGACATGGAAAGACGAATCACCCGGACGCCAGATCGTCGTGTCGGGGTGTCTCTCCCAGAAAGACAAGGACATCGTCCTTCAGAAGGCGGGATGGGTCGACGTCGTGATGGGCACCCACAACGTGCACCGCGCGGCCGAGTTGTTGCGCGAGTCGCGCGAATCAGGTCCCATCGTCGAGATCCTCGACGAGGCCGTCGTCGACGACCACGCCATGTTTCCCAGTGCATTGCCCGCACGACGCGAAACCACATTCAACGCCTGGGTGACCATCCAAATCGGATGCGACAACTCGTGTGCCTTTTGCATCGTTCCCGCGGTCCGCGGACGCGAAATGTCCCGTCCGTTCGCCGAAATCGTCGACGAAGTCAGGCTGCTGGCCACGCAGGGCGTCACCGAGGTGACGCTGCTCGGCCAGAACGTGAATTCCTACGGTCGCGACCTTGCCCTTGATGCCCGTCGTGCAGGAGGCGATGCGAAGTTGCGTCCGATGTTCGCCGAACTGCTCGAGGCGGTCGGCTCGGTCGACGGCATCCGTCGCGTGCGATTCACCAGCCCGCACCCGAAGGACATGCGTCCCGAAACCTTCGCCGCGATGGCGTCCACGCCGGCCGTGTGCGAGCACCTCCATTATCCGCTCCAATCGGGCAGCGATTCCGTCCTTGCGGCGATGCACCGCGGCTACACAGCCGAGCGTTATCTCGAACGGCTCGCCGAGGCGCGGCGTGTCATACCCGACCTGGCGGTCACCTCCGACATCATCGTTGGTTTCCCCGGCGAGACAGAGGCCGACTTCGAGCGCACCATGGAGGTTGCCGCCGCAGCGTGCTTCGATTCCGCCTACGAATTCGAGTTCTCGCCACGTCCGGGTACCGAGGCGGCAGACATGCACGACTCGTTCGTCGACCCCAAGGTCGTGAACGAACGGTTCGAGCGTCTGCGGGTCGTGCTCGAACACAGCGCAGGAATCAAGCATGCCGAGCGGGTGGGCCGTGTCGAAGAAGTGATCGTCGAAGGTGTGAGCAAGCGCAACGAGGGTGTGTTGACCGGCCGTACCCGGCAGAACAAGCTCGTCCACTTCCCGTCGGCCGAGCCCATTCGGGTCGGCAGTTACGCAAGCGTTCTCGTCACGTCTGCGGCGCGGCACTTCCTGCGCGGCGAGCTGCGTGAGGTCCTCGCCGCGCCGACGCACAAGGTGCGACTGGCCGTCGCGGCGAACTGAGAATGCGACCCGCCGACGCGCCGCAACGGGTCGTCGTTCTTGGTCCCACGGCGTCGGGCAAGTCCGCCGTCGCACTGCACGTCGCCGGGGCCCTGGGCGACGTCGACATCGTCGCAGTCGATGCCATGCAGGTCTACCGACGCATGGACATCGGTACCGCCAAGCCGACGCCTGCGGATCGCGCGGCCGTGCCGCACCACTGCCTCGACCTCGTCGAACCGAGCGAACGATTCACCGCGACACAGTTCCAGGTCGAGGCGGGTCGCGCGCTCGATCGGATCCACACCGCAGGGCGACGTGCATTGCTCGTGGGCGGCACGGGTCTGTACCTCACGGCTGTCGTCGATGAACTTGTGTTCCCGGGCGAGTGGCCCGAGATTCGCGCCGAGCTCGAAGCCGAAACCGACACGGCCGGCTTGTACGGGCGTCTCTCCGAGCTCGATCCTCCCGCCGCGGCGAAGATCGAACCGAACAATCGCCGGCGAATCATTCGCGCCCTCGAGGTCTGTCTGGGCAGCGGCGAACGGTTCAGCGACGCGGGACCGGGTACCGCCACGTTTCCCGACAACGGCATCGTGCAGATCGGCATCCGTTGGTCGCGCGACGAACTGGCTCGGCGTATCGCAGCGCGCGTCGATGCGATGATCGCCGACGGCCTGGTCGAAGAAGTGCGCCACCTGCTCGCCGAGCAACCGCCCATGTCGCGCACCGCGGCACAGGCACTGGGTTACAAGGAGATGATCGACCACGTCGAAGGACGGTCGCCCCTCGCGGCGGCGCGCGACGAGATCGTTCTGCGCACGGTGCAGTTCGCCGTGCGACAAGAACGGTGGTACCGACGCGATCCGAGGATTCGATGGATCGATGTCTCGGGTGCCGACCCGGTCGACGTCGTAAGTCCCGCGGTTGTCGCCGCCTTCGGGGAATAGGGTGGCGGCGTGCAGTTGACGCTCACCAAGCACCAGGCTCTCGGCAACGACTTTCTCGTCTACGACCTGCGCCAGGGCAAGCCGGGCACCGCATGGGACGTGCTCTCCCGGCGGTTGTGTGACCGTCGATTCGGTGTCGGAGCCGACGGCCTCCTCGTTCTCGAAAACCACGGGGAGCAACACCTCGCGATGATGCTGTACAACGCCGACGGAAGCCGGGCCGAAATCAGCGGCAACGGCATCCGGTGTCTCGTTCAGGCAGCGCACACGTCGGACGGCCGTCCGCACGGGGTCACGTACGTCGTGTCCACCGAAGCCGGTGTGCGGCGCGTCGACGTCGTCAGCGACAACGGCAGTGGAACGATCGAGGCCAGCGTTTCGATGGGGGTCGTGGGTGACCTGCCCGTTCCCGAGGCCTGGGAGTCGCTTGGTTGTCACCCCGATCGACCGGTGGCGCACTTGTCGCTCGGTAACCCCCACTCGGTGGTCGGTGTCGACGACGTCGAGGTTGTCGGTCTGCGTGAACTTGGCGAGAAGGTGCCGCACGTGAATCTCGAAATCGTGGCGCCGGGTCCCGAACACGATGCAATCACGATGCGTGTCCACGAACGCGGTGCGGGCATCACGCTCGCGTGCGGGTCCGGTGCCTGCGCCAGTGCCTTCGCGGCCCTCAACTGGGGTCTCGTGCCGTCGAATACGAAGGCCGACATCCAGGAAGTCACCGTCCACATGGACGGAGGCGACGCGCGTGTGCGCATCAACCGTGCCACGCGGGAGGCAGTGCTGATCGGTCCGTCGGAGTTCGTGGCCACGGTGACGGTCGACGCGTGAGCAACCCGTACCAGGAGGCGCTCGGCCAGACGCTCATCGAGCGCACGTTCCGCGAGCGCATCGTTCTGGTCGGCGTCACGCTGCCGCCACACACCGACGAGGAAACCGACGCCAGTCTCGACGAGCTCGCGCTGCTCGTCGACACCGCGGGGGCCGACGCCGTTGCAACGCTCACCCAGCGTCGTGACTCACCCGACCCGGCCTGGTACCTCGGCAAGGGCAAAGCCGAGGAACTGAAGCAGGTGTGTCTCGAAGTCGACGCCGACACGGTGGTCTTCGACAACGAACTGTCGCCGGCGCAGCAGTACAACCTGGAAAAGATGCTCGGCCGCACGGCGCTCGACCGAACCGCCGTGATCCTCGACATTTTCGCGCAGAACGCGCACACGCTCGAGGGCAAGGCCCAAGTCGAACTCGCACTGTTGCGTTACCGCCTGCCGCGTCTGCGCCGTGGCGCTTCGGGGGCTTTCAGCCAGCAAGGCGCCGGTATCGGAACGCGTGGTCCCGGTGAAACCAAACTCGAAGTCGATCGTCGTCGCATCACCCGCAAGATTTCGAAGCTCGAGTCCGAGCTACGAGAGTTGGCGAGAACCCGCGAGAACCAGAGAAAGGGACGCGAACGCAGCGGGCTGTCGTCGGTCACCATCGTTGGTTACACGAACGCGGGAAAGTCGACTCTCCTCAACCGTCTCACAGAGTCCGGCGTGCTCGTGCAAGACAGACTCTTTGCAACCCTCGACCCAACGACGCGACGACTGTCGCTACCCGGCGGAGAGCCCGTACTCCTCACCGACACGGTCGGCTTCGTTCGACGTCTTCCGCACGGTCTCATCGAAGCGTTCAAGAGCACGCTCGAGGTGGCAAGTCAGGCCGACTTCTTGGTGCACGTCGTCGATGCAAGCGCCGCAGATCCGCAGGGTCAGATCGACGCGGTGCACGAGGTTCTCTCGGAGATCGAGGCCGATCGCGTGCCCGAACTGTTGGTGTTCAACAAGGCCGATTGCATCGATGCCGGGGTGCTTGCCGAGTTGATCGACGATCACCCCGGATCGGTGGCTGTTGCTGCACTGACCGGCGACGGGATCGACGGGCTTCTGCGAACCTTGAGCGACCGCATGCGGGCCCTGTCGCGCGTGGTCGAATTGCTCATCCCGTATGAACACGGCGAGGCGCTCGCGATGGTGCACCGCGAAGGCGAGGTTGTGTCCATCGGCCACGAGGACGACGGCACACGTGTCCGGGCCCGTCTGTCCGATGCGTCCGTCGGTCGATTGCGCGACTTCGTCTGCGATGGGGCAAAGTGACAACGATGAGTAATGGGTTCGTTCCGCCGCCGTACCCGTACGACCGACTCGACTCTCTCGCCGCACTGGGCAAGGCGATGGATGGTGGCTTGGTCGACCTTTCGATCGGTACCCCGTGCGATCCACCGCTTCCGGCGGTCGTCACCGCGTTGTCGACGTCGAATGCCGAGCGTGGCTATCCCGCCAGCATCGGCAGTGACGCACTGCGTCGTGCCGCCCTCGACTGGATGAAGCGCCGCTTCGATGTCGAGGTTCCCGCAGCCGACGTCGCGGCGTGCATCGGTACGAAGGAATTCGTTGCCACCACTCCGCACTGGCTGCGTCTGCGCACGCCCGACAAGGACACCGTGCTGTATCCCGCGGTGGCGTATCCGACCTACGAGATGGGTGCAATCCTGGCGAACTGTCGGGCCATCCCGGTGCCGATGCGCAGCGACGGAACGATGAACCTCGACTCGATCCAGGCCGACGACGCGGCGCGTGCCCTCATGTTGTGGGTCAACAGCCCCAGCAATCCAACGGGCCATCTCGACGACCTCGGTGCCGCGGTTGCGTGGGGCCGCAAGAACTCGGTTCCCGTCTTCAGCGACGAGTGTTACGCCGAATTCACGTGGTCGACGACGCCAAAGTCGGCCCTTCAGCATTCTCTCGACGGCGTCGTCGTCGTTCACTCGCTTTCCAAACGGTCGAATCTCGCGGGGGTGCGTGTTGGTTTCTATGCCGGCGACCACGCGATCGTCGAATACCTGAAGGAAGTGCGCAAGCACGTCGGAATGATGGTGCCCGGACCCGCCCAGGCAGCCGGTGTCGCCGCACTCAACGACGATGCGCACGTCGTCGAACAGCGTGACCGGTACCTGCGCCGGCTCGAAACGGTGAGCACGGTGGTGGGGAAGTGGTCGGGCCTCGACGTTCCGATGCCCGACGGTGGCTTCTACCTCTGGTTCGATGCGCATGATGGCTGGGCCTTTGCCGACCGTCTGGCGCGCGAGGCCGGCACGCTGGTGTCACCCGGCGACTTCTACGGTGCGGGTGGCGCGAACAACGTCCGCATCGCGGTTGTTCAACCCGACGAGAAGATCGCACTGATGGCCAAACGTCTCGGCATCACACTGTGATGCGCTGAGGCGGCGATGAGCGACGTCCCGGCGTTCCCCGCTCCCGATCCCTCCACGCGGTGGGAAGCTCCGGCCAACTCGACCACGCACCGCGCGCGACGCCGTGGGCGGTGGTTCGCGCTCGGGCTTCTCCTCGTCACTGTTGTCGCAGTCGGCGCTCTGTTCAGCGAGGGAACACGCCGGGCCGGCGATGCCGCAGCCGACATGGTGCGGGTCAGCGCAGGCTGCCGGGTTCCGGTTGCGTTGCGGTCGACAGGTGACTTCTGGGTCTATGTGGAAGAAGGCCCCGTACCGATGCCCGACAACGCCGACTGCACCAACGCAGGGATGATGATGGCGAACCCACACGGTCTCCCGATGCTGGGCTTTGCGGTTGCGACACCCAACGGAGTCGAGCGCCCGGTGGTGGAGGTCGAGCCGAACCGCCGTTACGACCTGGGACGCAACGAGGGCCTTCTCACGTCACGGTTCGCAGGACGCAGCGGTGAGACGGTCATCGTTGGTGTCGTTGCCGATTCGCCAGATGTGGCGATTGCGATCGGGGAGAACGTGTTCTCGGTTCGCACGCCCTGGCGCATCGCGGCGGGCGTCGTGCTCGCCATCGGTTTGTTGCTGTCGGCGCTGTCGTTCAGAGTCGCCGCAAGACGGTGACAACCTTGCCGAAGATCGACACGTCAGACGCGGGGAACACCATCGGCTCGAGCCGCGGATTTGCCGGGACAAGGGTGATGTTCGACCCCGACTTCTTGAACGTCTTCACCGTTGCTTCGTCGCCGGGAATACCGGCCACCACGATGTCGCCGTTTTTCGGCGTCGATTCCTGGCGTACGACGACATAGTCGCCGTCGAAGATGCCGGCGTCGATCATCGAGTCGCCGCGGACGCGCAACATGAAGAGTTCGCCTTCGCCCGTGAAGTCGACCGGTAGGGGAATGAGTTCTTCGACGTTTTCGTTGGCGAGAACATCGGTTCCTGCTGCGACGTCGCCCACGAGAGGCACGTGGCGCGCGGGCCGGCGTTCCATCGCCACGCCGATGCTGGAGTCGAACCGCACTTCGAGGGCTCGGGGCTTGGCGGGGTCGCGGCGCAGGTAGCCCAGCTTCTGGAGCGAGGCCAGGTGGTTGTGGACCGTGGCGGGGCTGTTCAGGCCGACCGCCTCGCCGATTTCGCGAACCGAGGGCGGATAGCCCCGCTCGCGCATGTTGGAGTCGATGAATTCGAGGATGGCCCGTTGACGGGCGGTGAGGGCTTCGGCCATGGGGCCAGCGTACGCCTGTTCGCCCCCCGAATCAAACACCTGTTCGCCTGGCCCCTTGACTTCCGAACACCTGTTCGGTACGTTGAGCGAACACCCGTTCGTTACGGTCATCTCGTCCAGTCAGAACCACATCCCACACCCCAACCGAAGTCCGAACCGAAAGGAACCGCCCATGGCACTTGCAGTCCACTACCAGCCCCGCCCCGTCGCCGTGCCCCTTCCACGCCCTGTCGCTGCCCGTCGGCGCACCTACGCCCGGCGTCGTGCCGTTGTCGCTGCGCTCATTGGCCTCATCGTCGGTGGCGGCTTTTTCGCTCGCAGCGCCGTTGCGGAAAAGCCGCGTCCCGTCGGTGGTATCGAAATGCCGCGCACCATCACGGCCGTGCAGGGCGACACGCTCTGGGCGATCGCGCACCGACTCGCTCCGCAGGGCAATGTCATGGATCTCGTCGATCGACTGGTCGAGCTCAATGGCGACCAAATCATCCCGGGTCAGCAGATCCGTATCCCGTAGCCACCCCTGTCCCTACGATGGGGGCATGCACTGCCCCGTGTGCCCCTCCGACGACACGAAGGTCATCGACTCTCGTGCCGCAGAAGAGGGCGCGTCCATCAGGCGTCGCCGGCAGTGTCCGCTCTGCGGGTTTCGGTTCACCACCCGTGAGCGCCTCGAAGAGGCGCCCCTCATGGTCACCAAGCGCAGCGGATCGCGGGTGCCCTTCGACCGCGCGAAGGTCATCGCCGGCGTCAGTGCCGCCACCAAGGGGCGTCCGGTCGAGGCCGCGGTCATCGAGGCGTTGGCCGACCGAGTCGAAGAGAACCTTCGTGTCATCGGCAGCGAAGTGACGTCCACGCACGTGGGGCACGCAGTCCTCGAACAACTGCGCGACATCGACGAAGTGGCGTACCTGCGTTTCGCCAGCGTCTACAAGAACTTCGACCAGGCCGCCGACTTCCGGCGCGAGCTGGCATTGCTCGAGAAGAACTGAGCGTCAGCCCCCGCGCAGGTAGCGGAGAAACAAGAAGCCCTCGTGTTCGAGAACGTGATGCAGCGTGTAACGGCGCATGAGCTCCTTCGCGCCGTTGGTCAGTCGGGGTGCGTCGCCGCCGGCGATGTTCGGCGAGATCGTCAGGTTGATCTCGTCGACCAAGTCGGCATCGACCATCGCCGCATTCAGGCGGGCGCCGCCTTCCAGTTGGATGAATCGACCGCCCGCGGCAGCGACCGTGGCAAACAAGTCGACGTTTCCGTCTGCATCGGGGGTGACCATGTAGCCGGCACCCGACGAAAAGAGCGCGGTTGTCGTGTCAACGCGACCAGACCGCGAGACAACGGCAATTCGCTGACCCTCTTTCGCGGGCTTTTCGTACCCGTCGACCCGGGCGGTTTGTGCGCCGACCAGAATCGTGTCGGCGACACGCCGCAGCGCGAGGAGAACCCCGAGGTCGGTGGGGCACGACAGGGCGCGGGAATTGCCGCCCACGATCGTCGAGCCATCGATGCTGGCGACCATGCACATGCCCACCCACGGTCGCGGTCCTCGCGGATCGGTGGGCGTCGGCCGCTCGACTCCGTATGCCTCGTCGTGCGTGACGTCTCGTCCGACGGCGCCGAGAAATTCGTGGTAGGAGTAGAGGAGTTTCACGGCAACGCGAGCCTACAAGCGGACAGCCGATGATCGGGGGGCCATGTCGAACGGGAACACCGCAAGTGGAAACAGCGTGAACGGAACGGCGTATCGGACGTGTCCCTTGTGCGAGGCCGGATGCGGTCTTGAAATCACGGTGAAGAACGGTTCGGTGACGCGCATTCGTGGTGACATGGACGATGTCTTTTCCCGCGGTTACATCTGCCCGAAGGGCAGCACGCTCAAGCAGCTGCACGACGACCCCGATCGTTTGCGGCGTCCGCTCGTGAAGCGCAACGGCGTGCACGTCGAGGTCGACTGGGACGAGGCGTGGCGCGAGGTCGAACGAGGTCTCGGTTCGGTCATCGACAAATACGGACGCAATGCGGTGGCGACGTACATGGGTAACCCGTCGGCGCACAATCTCGGGTCGATGACGTTCGGTCGGGTTGCGTTGCAGGGGATCGGCACGCGTCAGCGTTACAGCGCGTCGAGTGTCGACCAAGCACCGAAGCAGCTTGCCGGCGGTCTCATGTTCGGAACCGTGCAGTCCGTTCCGATTCCCGACATCGACAACACGCACTACCTGCTGATGCTCGGCGCAAACCCTTACGCATCGAATGGCAGCCTGTGTACGGCACCCGACTTTCCCGGTCGTCTCGAGGCGATCCTCGACCGAGGTGGCAAGGTCGTCGTGGTCGACCCTCGGCGCAGTGAAACTGCACAAAAGGCATCGGAGTGGTTGCCGATCATTCCGAACGGTGACGGGCTCTTTCTCGCGGCCATCGCCCACGTCTTGTTCGCTGACGGGCTTGTTTCGGTCGGGGATCATGTTGCACCGCATCTCAACGGTCTCGACGAGGTCCGCAATGCAGTGTCGAGGTTTTCCCCCGACGCAGTCGAGCGCGCATGCGGTATCGATGCAAAGACGATCCGCCGCATCGCCCACGAACTCGCCGACGCGCCGTCGGCGACCGTGTACGGACGAATCGGCACGACGACCACCGCGTTCGGCGCAACGACGTCGTGGTTGGTCGATGTCGTGAACACACTCACGGGAAACCTCGACAGCGAAGGCGGTTCGCTCTTCACGTTGCCCGCTGCGGGCGGTGCCACGACGAAGGGCCAACCGGGTCGCGGCAAGGGTTTCCAGTACGGCAAGAGCACCTC
>JAGWWV010000051.1 GCA_018970175.1 Acidobacteriota bacterium | reverse complement strand
CACCGACGCCGTGGCGGAGGGGCTCTCTGGGCGTACGTCTCCACGTCAAACGTAAGTGACCGATTTGGCGGTTCGCCGCCCTGACCCCCCAGGAGATGAAGTGACGATCCTCGCTTCAAGTCTCGCCCTCGGCGCGGCCGACTATTCGTGGCGCCAACACGCAGTGTGCCGAGACACCGACCCCGAACTGTTCTTCCCGGTCGGCTCCACTGGACAAGCCCTCTTGCAACTCAGCAAGGCAAAGGAAACCTGCAATCAGTGCACGGTCAGGGTCGAGTGTCTCCAGTTCGCAATCGACACCAACCAGGACTCCGGTGTCTGGGGTGGCACGTCGGAAGACGAGCGTCGCGCGATCCGTCGGCAGATGGCCGCACGCAACCGCGCAGCCTCGAGCGTCGGCTGAATCAGTTGCCGCCCAGCGGCACCGTGAGTTCGATCACGGTTCCGGGGCCGTCGTCACCGCTCGATTCTCCGTCGGCGGAATCGGACGCGGTTGCCCGTCGCATCGTGATCGTTCCCCCGAGTTCGGTCGTCACCAGGGTGCGCACGATCGACAAACCCAGGCCCGTTGCCTGTGAGATGTCGAAGTCGGGGGCGAGACCCGCGCCGTTGTCGATGACGCGCACACACAGGGCGCGTTCCGCGTCGCCCTCGTCGCGAATCTGCTCGAGCTGAACCGAGACACGCCCTTTCCCCGACAGACCCTCGTGGAACCCGTGATCGACGGCGTTCTGCAGGAGCTCGGTGAGCACGACCGACAGCGGTGTCGCGACAGTCGCCGGCACTCGACCACCGTCGCCGTGGACGACGAAACTGACCGGGCGATCGGGCGACTGCAGGCTGTCCTCGACGAGTCGCAACAATGGGCGCACGATCTCGATGAACGTGACATCGTCGCCGGGTTCTCGCGACAAGGTTTCGTGGACCAGTGCGATCGTGCGGATTCGACGCACCGATTCGTCGACGGCAGCCTTTGCTTCGGACGATTCCAATCGTCGTGCCTGCAACCGAAGAAGTGACGAGATCGTCTGCAGGTTGTTCTTCACGCGATGATGGATCTCGCGGATCGTCGCATCTTTCGAGAGGATCAACCGGTCACGGCGCCGCAACTCGGAGACGTCGCGCAGCAACAACACGGCTCCGGTGACGTTCCTCCCCTCGTCGATCTCGATGAGCGGCATGCATCGCGCGAGCAGGGTGACGTCGGCCGTCTGGTCGAACTCTTCGACCACCGGCTCACCACGCTCGAACGCCTGTCGCACCGCGCTGTCGGTGAATCCCAGTTCCGACAACGTTTGGCCCACGCTGTTCGAGCCGATTCCGACACGGTGGAGCGCGGACACCGCGTTCGGCGACGCGTAGCGCACCTTCGCATCTGCGTCGATCACGAGCACGCCGTCCCCGACGCGCGGCGAGATGCTGGAGTCTGCGACTCGGCCCGGAAACGGAAACAGGCCGCCCCGGATCATTCCGGCGAACCGGCCGAAGATCTCGAGATACGTCCGTTCGAGTTCACCCGGCTGGCGACCCGAGCGGGTCGACCATTCGCGAGTCAGAACGGCAATCGGACCCTCGCCCAGCCGAACGGGGATGGCGAGCATTCTTGCCGCCCCGTCGACTCCGTCAATCGAGATCTCGCCTTCCTCGATCTCCCCACTCGCATACGACGCTCCGATGATGTCGCGGCGCTCACCGTCGATGGTGCTGCCGACGAAGTCAGCGATGTAGAGGGTCTGACCCGTGGCCGCACGGACGTGTGCCGCCACCAGCCACTCTCCGTCCTTGGTCGGCAGGTACAAGAGAAGATCGGCGAAACAGAAGTCGGCCAGCATCCCCCACTCCGACACGAGGTTCTGGAGGTGACCGACCGCCTCTTTGTCGAGAGCGGTGTACTGACGCGAGAGGTCACCGAGTGTCGCCATGCCTGAAGTCTGCCCGACACGAACGCCCCCGTTAGGGCATCGGCGCTCCACCGTGCCCGACCTCGACGCGCGCGGCCAACCGCCGCACCCCGGCGACGTCGTTCACCGACTCCTCCGCTTCTTCCACCCTCGTCACGGGACATCCGTGGCGCAGCGCGAGGGTTCGGCAGGCTTCGTCTTCACGGTCGACCGCGGCGCGAATCTCGGCGAGTGCAGCGGCCAAGTCGCCGTCGCGAACGGTTGCCGAGAGCTCCGTGACTTCTCGCTTCGTTTCGCGCGCAACCGTTCGGTTCACCACGAGACCCGACAGCCGCAGACCCCGATCGCGAAGTTCCCCGGCGAGAAAGTCGGCTTCGTCGATCGGTGCAGGCTCGGCGGTCGTCACGACGAGGAATTCGGTGGACTCTTCGCGGAGGAGTCGTTCGACGTCGCGCGCGTGGGCCGTGAAGGTGGGTTCCATCAATCGAAAGAGGGCGAAGAATTCCGACACATCGGTGAGGAACCTCGCACCGAGCACGCGATCGGCGACCGCGAAGAACGGGCGCGAGGTGACCGCAATCAGGCGATTCGAAGCCGGAAGCGTCAGCCACCGCAACAACCGACTGGAAAAAAAGTCACGCATGCGTTCGGCCGCGTCGATGACGCTCAGCGCGTTGCGCGATGGCGGGGTGTCCACGACGATCACGTCGAAACGATCCGACCGGGCGACTTCCCACAGTCGTTCGACCGCGATGTAATCGTGACTGTTCACGAAACGTCCCGTGATGTTGCGGTAGAGAGAGTTGGCCAGCACACGGTCGGCAACGGCTCGGTTCGGTGCCACGCGCTCGACGAGGGAGTCCCAACCCTTCTGGGTGTCGAGCATCGACACCCAGAAGGGTTGACCATCGCCGCCGACCTCGACGACGTCGTTTCCCTCGGCGACCACACCCATCGAGGATGCAAGCCGACGTGCCGGATCGATCGTGATGAGAAGAACGCGTGCATCACCGGTGCCGGCAAGGCGTGCCGCGAGTGCCGCCGAGAAGGTCGTCTTCCCCACACCCCCGGCGCCGGTGACGACAATGACGCGCGGCGCGCTCACAGTCCCTCCCCGAATTCTTCCTCGAGCGCCGACGCAACCTCACCGACGACGTCGTCGCCGACAACACGGGGAACGATCACGACCTCGGTTCCGCCGCCCGATGCGACTTCCTCGCCGACACGTCGCACCTGGTCGACCGCCAACGCGTGTCGACCCGCCATCGTCGCGGTGATTCGCGGAGCGATCTGCGCACCATCGCGCGGTGGAGGCGGGGGCATCCGATTGACGACAACCAGAGGCACGGCAACCCGCGCCTCGCGACGCACGGATGCCGCAAGGTCGATCGTCTCGTCGACCGGGCTTTCCTCGGGCGTCGTCACGATCACGACACCCGTCGTTGCGTCATCCGACAGCATTTCGATCATCCAATCGGTCTGCTCACGCAGCATGCCCACCTGCGCCAACGACCGAATCGTTCGTGGTGTCGCCAGCTGGCTCGCAATGTGACCCGAGCTCTCCGCGTCGACCACCACGAGGTCGAAGTTGTTCTCGCGCACCTCGTAGCACACCTTCCCCACCGCGAGAATTTCCTTCACCCCCGGAGCCGCGTCGGCGACGAAGTCGAGTGTCTGGGCGAGGAGACCGAGTCGCGACACCAACGGGATGCGCACGTAGATGCGGACGTATTCACGCAGTGCTTCCTCGGTGCTGTAGACGACCGTCGTGAGGTTGGTCGCCGGGCTGCACCGCGGTTCCTTGCCGTCCATCGAAACGAGAAGCGTTCGTTTGCCCCGACGTGCTGCGATCGTGGCGATTGACGCGGCAACGGTGGACTTCCCGACGCCTCCCTTGCCCGTGACGAACAACAGACGACGGTCGGAAATGGGCTGCAGTTCTAGTCTCCGAATCCGATCTTGCGGGCACTTTCCGGCGACCCGAACTCGACGAATGCGATCTTCGCGCCCGGCACCGCCACTTCGCGGCCCTTCTTGTCGGTGATCCACAGCGTGTCGGTCGCACCGGACAGCGCGGCACCGACTGCGGCCTTCAATTCCTCGCGATTCGCGTCATCGACGTCGACGACGACTTCACGACCAACTTGGCTCATTCCGATGCGGATTTCCATGCAGTCACCCTATAAGGCAGTGAACCGACGTGGGCAGTCGACCCCGACCTTTGGAATGTGCGAGTCAGGAAATCTTCAGTTCGGAGTTGAAGATCTTCTTCGGACGCAGAGTGGTGGTGATTTCCGCGGCGAGGTCGTGGAATGCCCGACCCGCCTCGCTGTCGGGGTGCACCGCCGCGATGGGACGTCCGTCGTCGCCACCTTCGCGCAGTGTGGGAACCAGAGGGATGCGCGCAAGCAACGGCACACCCAACTCGTTCGCCAACTCTTCCCCACCACCGGAACCGAAGATCTCGTACCGTTTGCCGTCGTCACCCAAGAACCACGACATGTTCTCGATGACTCCACGCACGGGAAGGTTCACCTTCGCGGCCATCGCCGCAGACAGGCGCGCCACCTTCTGCGCCGCAGGCTGGGGCGTCGTGACGACGTACACCTCGCCACGCGGCAGGTACTGGCTGAGACTGAGCGCGATGTCACCCGTACCGGGGGGCATGTCGATGAGGAGATAATCGGGGTCGTCCCAGAACACGTCGGTCAGGAACTGTTCGAGTGCCTTGTGCAGCATCGGTCCGCGCCAGATGACGGCCTGGCCATCGGGAACGAAGTAGCCGATCGAGATGCAACGAACACCCCACGATTCGGGCGGGATGAGCATCTGGTCGATGACGACGGGATCACGCTCCGCACCCAACATGCGGGGAATCGAAAAGCCGTAGATGTCGGCGTCGACGATGCCCACCGAGTGCCCGCGTGCAGCAAGAGCAACGGCAAGGTTCGTCGTGACACTGCTCTTGCCGACGCCACCCTTGCCCGATGAAATGAGAAGCGGCCTGGTCTTCGACCCGGGCTGCGAGAACGGAATGGCCCGGCCCTCGGCGTGCCCGTGTGCCTGGTTGCTCCCGGCCGTCGCAGCCGCGTCACCGTGGAGCATGCGCCGCACGTTCTCGCGCTCGGCGTCGTTCATCACACCGAAGTCGAGCTTGACCGAAGAAACATCGGGGTGAGTCGCGAGCGCACCGTTCACCCGATTCTGAATTTCGTTGCGCAAAGGACAACCGGCGATGGTGAGAACGACCGTGAGCGACACCTCGCCCTTGCGCCCGATGGTGACGTCACGCACCATTCCGAGATCGACGATCGATCGATGCAGCTCGGGATCCTGAACGGGTCGGAGTAGTTCGATGACGACGTCGGTGGAGAGTGCCATGGGGAGGTCCTTCACGAGGGGGATGCGGCGGACGGTGCAAGGAATTTGCACTATCGCCGTAGGTAGAATACCTCCGTGGCCACCGGACGCATCAACGCAACGGGACAAAGCAGCACGTCCGAAACCCCGATGTCGTCAGGTTCGTTCACGGCAACGGTGACCGCAATCACGTCCGCATTCGGAGACCCGACGCGACGCGCCGTCTACCTCTTCGTACGCGAGAACTCGACGGGTCGCGAGTCGGGTGGCGTCACCGCATCGCAGGTCGCCGAGAAATTCGATCTGCATCCCAACGTCGCCCGCCATCATCTCGACAAGCTGGCCGCGGGCGGATACGTCGAGGCGAACGTGGAAAAGCCGCACGGTGGTGGCGCGGGTCGGCCCTCGAAGCACTATCGATCCATCGGCCCGTCGCCCCTCGAATCACAGGTTCGCAGCGACGACCTCGTACTCAGCCTTCTCGGCAAGGCGCTCGAGCACCTGCCACGCGACCGAGCAGAAGCGATGGCAGAAGAAGTCGGCGCCCAGTACGGCCGTGCTCTTGCAAGTGGACTGGTCGGCGACGACCTCGCGGTCGGCCAGCGCTCCTTGCGCACTGCGATGCAGGCCGTCGCCGATGCTCTCACTGCCCACGGCTTCGCCGCGCACGCCGACCAGCGCAACAACCAACTGCGCATCGTGAACAACCACTGTCCGTTCGGTGACGTCGCCATCGAGCACCCGGTGATCTGCGCCGTCGACCGCGGCATGGTGAAGGGAATGCTCAGCGCGCTCTACGGAGACACGAGCCCCGAACTGCAGGCGTCGCTCCCCCAGGGCGACACCTTCTGCGCAACGACCGTTTAGTCGCCCCAGAAGCGCTGTTCGCGGAACGGATCGCCGTACATGTGGTATCCGTTGCGTTCCCAGAAGCCGGCGACGTCACCGACGCGCACCTCGAGACCGCGCAGCCATTTCGGCGACTTCCAGAAGTACAGATGCGGTACGACGAGCCGCACGGGCCCGCCGTGAATCGGCTCGATTGCTTCTCCCTCGTACTCCCAGACGACGAGCGCATCGTCACGCAACACGTCGGCAAGCGGCAGGTTCGCCGTGTAACCGAACTCGGCATGACCAACGAAGTGCGTCGCAGTCGAGCGCAGTCCGGCTCGTTCGAGAAGATCACGAACCCGCACGCCCTTCCACGTCGTGTCGAACTTGGACCACTTGGTGACGCAATGAATGTCGGTCGTGATCTCGACACTCGGAAGCGAAATCAGTTCGTCGAACGACAACGTGAAGTCGTTGTCGACTTCCCCGAAGACCCGTAGGTTCCACTCACCCGGCGCGTAGTCGGGCACGTCGCCGACGTGGAGCACCGGAAACCTGTCCGTGAGGTACTGACCGGGCGGAAGACGTGCGGGGTCGTAGCCCTGAGCGGCGACGTCTTCTCGGTTGCGGTCGAAGAAACCCATGGCGCGATTCTCACCCAGCTGCGTTGATTTCGGCAACTATTGCGTCGACGAAACCCTTCACCTGCGCCGGAGGGTCGGCCCCTTCGCACTTCGCCAGCTCACGCTTCGCCGTTGCCACGTCGTTGGCGAATCTGTAACTGACGATGCCGAGGAAGCAATGGGCGTCGGGATACGTGTCGTCGAGCAGCGTGGCACGGCCGAGTCCGAGGATTGCCGTCTGTACGGCCGCATCGCGCACCTCTTGTTCCGCATCGCGTGCGGTCAATGCGAGCAACCACGATCGGTAGGTCAGCGCCTCGACGTTGTCGGGGTCGACTTTCAGAACGTCGCTGTAGATGTTGATCGCCGTGATCGGATCGGCGAAGTTCAGCTGTCGTGCCTGCGCCAACTTGTTGGCGGTGCTCTCGGCAATTCCTCCCGAGGCAGTCTCGCCGGGTAGACGCTGTCCGCTCTGGCGCGCGACGAACACACCGAGTCCCGCCGCGACCGCAACGACGGCAACGGCACCGAGAACCCGGCGCGAAGCCCGCCGACGTCGCACGGCAACCTCTGCGGGCGAGTCCATCCGCACGGCACCCGCCTCGAGACGCCGAATGATGTCGGCGGCGCGCGCCGTGTAACTGCTTCGCAGTGCCTCGTAATCGGCAGTGTCGACGTCCCCGGCGGCGCGTTCGCGTTCGAGGTCGCGCAGCGAGGCAAGGAGGAAATCCCGCTGCTCCTCGAAGTTGCGCCGCGTGGCGTCGTCCATTTCCGCTTCCATGCCGGTGACCGCGCTCAGAGTCCTTCAGTGGGGTCGTCGTAATTCCTGAGTGCCGCGGCCACGATTCCCGCGTCGTCCGAATCCGCCTCCACGTCGCCTTCGCGCTTCCATTTGCGGAACACAACCACGAGACCACCGAATCCGCAGACCAACGCGACGACGGGAAGAACCCAGATGAGCGAGTCGACACCTTCGCCTGGGGGCAGAAGAAGACTTCCTGGGAACCGCGATTCGATGTAGGCGACGATCTCGTCATCGGCACGTTGACCCGACGCCACCTGTCGTGCAATTTCATTGCGGATCGACTCGGCTGCCGAGGCCCTGCTGACGTAGATGCTCTCGCCGTTGCACGTGGGGCACGCGAGGCGCTTGGAAATCGCATCGATGCGTTCCTCCTGCGTCGTTGGCCCGGACGACCTCGTTGCACCGAAGGCGAGCAGTACCGCGGCAAGAACGGCCATCATCGACCAGACGAATCGGCCCTTCAGCTTCTTCATGACCCGACGCCGTTCAACATGTCGCGCATCGCACCGATGCGCGACGAAAGCAGCGACGCCGTGACTTCACCCGCCACCCGCATGCGAACGAAACCCGAAGGGTCGATGACCCACGTCTCGGGAACCTTCGCCACACCGAAGGCGACCGCAATCGTGCCGTCGGGGTCGCGCACCTTTCCCCAACTTCCGCCCTTTTCCGCGAAGAATGCGTTGACCGCTTCGTCGGAGTCGTCGTTCACGATGGTGAAGAGTTCTGCGCCGTCGGCGACCGCGGTCTGTTCCTCGGCGAACTTGACGAGTTCGGGGTGCTCGTTGCGACACGGAACACAGGTCGAATTGAAGAAGTTGAGCACCACCCAGGAACCCTTGCGCCGCGACAGATCGAAGTCACCTCCGTCGATGAGGGTCGACTGCACGACGGGCGCGGGATTCCCGATGAGCGGGGACGAGACGTCGGCCTCACCTCGCGGCTTCGACACCGCGAGCACGACGAAGAAGGCGACCAGCACGACGCCGACGATCGGAACAAGGCGTCGTGAAAGTCGTGACACCCCGTTCATGTCACGACTCGCTCGACGTTGGTTGGCACGTCAGCCGAGGTTGGATCGGTTGGTCGACGTCGACGCCGACCCGGAAACGCCGCGAGGACGGTTCCGATCGCCATGAGACCGCCACCGATCCACAACCACATGATGAGCGGCTTGACGAAGACCTTGATTCGCGCCTCGCCGGAATCCATCTTCACGGGGGGCTCGAGCGTGAGATAGATGTCGTATCGCCACGTCGTCTTCACCGACGGAGTGCCGACGTTCATCCCCATGTTCAGAAACTTCGTGATCGCGGGGGCGTACGCCTGGCCGCCATCGACCGCGACCAGCGCCTTCACCGCGGTGCTACGGTCGTCTTTGTCCTCGCGGAACCCGACGAGTTCGAAGGTGTGTCCGGCGAACGTCGCGGGCGTACCGACACTGAGGCGAAGTTCCTGCGACCTCGTGTACGCATTCGATGCCGACAGGGCGACCGCAATCAGAATCACCCCGACGTGCACGATCATTCCACCGTTGGCTCGTCCGACGAGGCCGCGCCAACCCTGACGTCGCGTCGCAAGTGCGACTTGGCGGAGGGCCGCACCACCGGAAAAACCCCCGAGTGCAAACGCAAGAAGCGGCGCGAGTCCATCGGCACCCGAAACGAGTCCCGCGACGAGCGCACCAATTCCGCACCACGCCGGCCAAAAGAGTCGGTCGCGCAGCAATTCGGTCGATGCCTTTCGCCAGGGAAGAACCGGCGCGATGCACATGAGGGCGAGCATCGCAATGCCGATCGGAATCGAGAGCCGGTCGAAGAACGGTTCCGCAACCGAGATCTGCCGGTCCTGAAGGGCCTCGATGATCAGTGGGAACACGGTGCCGAGCAGCACGATGAACGCGAAAATGCTGAACAGAACGTTGTTGGCGAGAAAGGCGCCCTCGCGCGAGACCGGTGAGTCGATCGCACCGGGCGACCGCAGTGAGTCGCCGCGCCAGCCGATGAGAACGAGCGAGACGAGGACGATGATTCCGAAGAAGACGAGCAGGTAGGTACCGATGTCGCTCTCACTGAACGCGTGCACACTGTTCAGAACGCCCGATCGCGTGAGGAACGTGCCGAGAATCGTCAGACTGAACGTCGCGAGAAGCAACGAGAGATTCCAGACGCGCAGCATTCCTCGTCGCTCCTGCACCAGAACTGAGTGGATGTAAGCGGTACCCGTCAGCCAAGGAAGGAGGCTCGCGTTCTCGACGGGATCCCATGCCCACACTCCCGACCAACCGAGCACCTCGTAGCTCCACCAACCCCCGAGAATGATCCCGACGGTGAGGAACCCCCATGCGAACAGCGTCCAACGTCGCGTTTCGAGCAACCAACCCTCGCCGACCCGACCGGTGATCAGTGCCGCGATCGCAAATGCGAATGGCACTGTGAAACCCACGTATCCGAGATAGAGGATCGGAGGATGGAAAAGGACGAGGATGTGGTTCTGGAGGAGCGGATTGGGTCCCGGACCATCGGTCACCCCGGGGGCGCCCTCTGCGAACGGGTTCGCGGGCCCGAAGCTGAGAATGAAGAAAAAGACCATCACGATGCAGATGACCGCGATGGCCCAGGTGATGAGTTGGTCGTCGAGACGACGTCGGTAGCGCCACGCCACGAGGCCCGCCGACAGGGCAAGCGCAAGAATCCACAACAGAATCGATCCCTCGAGAGCGCTCCACACCGCCGTGAAGTTGTAGAGCGGCGGAGTCGAACGCGATCCGTGGTCCTGAACGTATTGGAGCGAGAAGTCCCGGGTGATCATCGCCCACTCCATCGCGACGATTGCACCGAGCGCGGCGAGGAACGACAATGCGACGAAGCGCGGCACGAGTCGCGCTGTTCGAGTCACCTCTCCCCTCGCAGACTCACGGGCCGCGGTGATGGCGGCGATCGCCCCGAACGCCGCCGCGACGACGCCCACGAGGAGCGCGCCGCGACCGACGGGACCCGCGACGCCGCTAGCCCACACGGCTGCAGGCATCGGCAGCCTCCTCGGCCTCGTCCAGTCGATTCTTGTTCTTTGCCACGTACGTGTTCGAGTGCTTCACCTCGATGCGATCGCTGATGAACACGTCGTTCACAACGCGACCGTGTGCCACGACCGGGATGCACTCCTGGAACACACCTCCGGGGTCGCCGTCGTAGCGCACGTCGAGCGTGACCTCGTTGAACGACATCTCGAACGTCGTCGTGCCGGCGGCCTGCTTGATGCTGCCCTGTTCAACGGTTCCTTGGACGCGCAAACGTCGGTCGGACTCGCAACCGTCGCGAGTTCCGACTTCGTCGACGTTGCAGTAGTAGTCGATCGCCGACGAGAGAAATTGTGTGACGACAACTCCACCCGCCACGATCACGCCCGCCAGGATCCCCATCGAGATCCAACGCCGACGCGAGGACTTCGGTCGAATCGACTCAGCGGGTCCGACGGTTGGTTGGCGGGGACTCAGGTCCACGGCTTGTCGCTTTCGTCCACCAGCGGATCAATCTGCCGCGCGCGACGAGCATTGCGCCACGCGTAGAACACGATCGGCCCGAACGAGAGCACCCAACTCACGACGATGAAGTCGGCGTGCTTCACGACGACACCTCCTCGGAACGCCGAGCCGCGAGCGCCGCGTCGATACCGCGCAATTCCATGGCATCTTCCATCGCAAGCACTCGATTGCGGTGCAAAACCAACCACGCAAAGATCATCGTGAACACCGCCACCCCGAAGACCAACGAAAAGAGCATCAGCCCATCCATCGTGACGTCACCGTTGGGCCTGAGGACGGTTGCCTGCTGGTGAAGCGAACGCCAGATGACGACGCTGAAGTGAACGAGCGGAATCTCGAGCACTGCGAACAACGCGACGATGGCGGA
>JAGWWV010000050.1 GCA_018970175.1 Acidobacteriota bacterium | reverse complement strand
AAACGAACGTCGACTCGTCGAGCTGTGGCGCAGCACGCTCGAGGCGAACGGCGTGAAGGGCTACACCGCGGGCCAGGCGTGGGACGACTACAAGCGTGCCGTGCTCTACCTGTGGGTGTACGTCGCGGTCATTTCCGGAACACTCGATCCGTCGAACGAACGAGGCAAGGCGTTCATGAGCGCGATGGTGAGCCGTGCAAACGCGGCCATCCGCGACCTCGATTTGCTCTCTCTGATCGACTCGTTCTGATCGGCCTGCCCCGCCACCTCTTCGTTGAGACCCAGTAGAATTGCACCAATGGAGAAACGGCTTGCCATCGGCACCCACGCCGACGCTGCCCAAGCGGACAGGGAGTTCTGGTTTGCCCAGTCCCCGGCGGATCGAGTTCGCCACGTCCTTGAACTCCGCAGGATCAACTATGGAACAGATCGAGTTTCCGCCCGACTTCAGCGAGTTCTTGAAGTCATTGACCGACCACCGAATGGGTCAGGCGCCGATTCGGATCGAAATCTTGACCGATATTGACGGAGTCGAGTTCGGAGAATGCGCGAGCAGATCTCAAACGACGTCAGTTGACGGGACCGAGGTTCCTGTCATTTCACTGCGCGACCTCAAGACCAACAAGAAGGCATGCGGACGGGCAAAAGATCTCGACGACCTGGAGAATTTGCCACCGGGCTAGGCGTCATCGACGCCGTTGTCGACGAACCTCAGGCGTTGCGGTCGGCCGACTTGTCGAGACGCGCGTTGGTGTACTTCGGTCCGCCGACCCAGCCGCACATCTGCGGGTCGCATTCGTACATCTCGCCTTCGAGATGACGACCGTCGATGTCGAAGATGCCCCAGACACCGTCTTTGCTGACCTTCAGGTTGCCCTTGCCGTCTTTTTCGTAGAGCTTGCCGTCGAGTGGATGAACGATTCCCCACATGATCAGACTCCCAGCCACTCGTCCAGCAACATATGGAACCAACGAATCTTCGATTCCTGGTAGTTGGCCAGCGTGACACCGGGCTTCACCGACGTTTCGCAACCGACCTGCACGCGCTCCATGTTGTAGACGTCCTGGTCGAAGACCTTGCCGAGGCTGGCGAGCACTTCGGCGCTCGACCACGGCTCGTGGAAGTCGAGAACCTGCATCTTTGCCGGGGCCGGGCGGTCGCCCTTGAACGGCGAGAGGAAGAAGCACTCCATCAGCGATTCCTTGTGGTTGTCGCCGAGCGGACGGAATCGGTACACGATGCGGTTGAACGCACCCCACGGGTGCAGGTTCGGGAAGACCGTGTAGTCGATCGCGTCGAGATACTCGGCGTCCGACCATTCGTCGACCATGTCGCCGGCAAGCGGACGCCAGCGCTCGCGCGCGGCGGCGGCACCCATCTCGCGGGCGGTCTTGCCCTCGGGAATTTCCATCGCCACTTCTTCATCGACACGCGTGTCGAGCATCGCGCGCATGATGTCGATCTCGTGCACCGTGTACTTGAGAAGCGGGCTGGGCGTTCCGCCCGGCGTGATGACGCGTGAGAACGTGTCCCAGATGTCGACCTGGCTGTTGGTGTCACCGAGGTACTTGAGGATCTGTGGGTGCGTGGCGTTCACGTGGTACGCCTCGCTGAAGGCCTCTTGGGCGATCTTCCAGTTGCACTTCAGTTTCTTCGCGACGTGGGCGGCGACGTAGCGGTTGCCGAGGTCCCAACGCTCGAACTGGTTGATGATCTCGCCGAGGAACGACTCGAGCGACTCGGCCTTCGCATCGGGATTGATGAAGACGAAACCCGCCCACGTGCCGACCTTGACTTCGGGAAGGTTGAACTCGTTCGGGTTGACGTGCTCGAAGTCCCAACCCGCGGGAATTTCCTTCAGGTTGCCCTCGTTGGTCCACGCGAAGCCGTGGAACGCGCAACGCAGTTCACTGCAACGTCCGTCGAAGTGCTTCAACTGACGACCACGGTGCAGACACGCGTTCACATACGACTTGATGTGACCCGTGCTCGTGCGCATGACGATGTACGACTTGTTGCAGATGTCGTAGACGATGTAGTCGCCCGGGTTCGGAATGTGCTCTTCGCGGCACGCCATCTGCCACACGCGGCTCCAGAGGCGCTCTTTTTCGAGCTCGTGCCACTCGCGCTTGTAGAAGCGCTCGGAGTTGACGTCGGCCGAACCGAGATACTTCGGCGACTCGAGACGAAGCACCTCGGGGACGGGATGGGAATCGGTGTCGAGCAATTCCTGGTACGAGATGCCCGGTGACCTGCGGAGTCCTGGATCGGTTGCTGTCATGACCCCACGTTAGGGCTTCGACGTCCCCGGGGCGATGGCGGACTACCCCGGGTTCAGAACACCTGCAGCAGGTCGACGACAAAGACCAGCGTCTCGCCGCCCTTGATGACCCCGCCCGCACCGCGGCTGCCGTAACCCATGTCAGGGGGAATGGTGAGCCGACGCCGACCCCCCACCTTCATGCCGGCAACGCCGTCGTCCCAGCCTTGGATGACCTGGCCGGCGCCGAGGCGGAACTCGAAGGTCTCGCGGCGATCCCACGACGCGTCGAACTGCTTGCCGTTGCTCCAGGCCACACCGACGTAGTGCACGTCGACGTTCTTTCCCTTCACCGCCTCGTCACCCGTGCCGGCCACGAGATCTTCGATGACGAGACCTGCGGGTGGGTCTCCGGCGGGAATGCTGACGCTGGGCTTCGAGGACATGTCACCTAACGTAACTCCCATGGGGGAAAGACTCAAAGGAAAAGTTGCCGTCATCACCGGTGGCGCATCCGGAATCGGTGCGGGCACGGTCGAGCGCTTCATAGCCGAGGGTGCGAAGTGCGTCGTGGCCGACATCCAGGAAGAGGCCGGCAGGACGATCGCCGCCGCCCATGGTGCGAACGCGATCTTCGTTCGTTGCGACGTCGCAAAGGAATCCGAAGTGGAAGCTCTCGTCGCCGCGGCGACGTCGCACTTCGGTCGCATCGACTGCATGTTCAACAATGCCGGCATCCTCGGTGCAGTCGGCCCCGTCGCCGACATTCCGGGCGGTGAATGGCAACGATCAATCGATGTGCTGCTGAGCAGCGTGTTCTACGGCATCAAACATGCCGCGCGCGCGATGATCGCCCAAGGGCGCGACGCAGAAGGTCAGGCGGGCTCGATCATCAACACCACCAGCACGGCCGGTCTTCGTGCGGGTCTCGGACCGCACGTCTACACGGCGGCCAAACACGGTGTCGTGGGTCTCACGCAGTCGGTGGCTACGGAACTCGGCCGCCATGGAATCCGCACGAATGCCATCGCACCGGGAGGCACCGTCACGGGTCTCACCGCTTGGCTTGCCACCGGTAGTTCCGACAACCTCACGGAAGCGACGAAAAAGATCGGTGTCACCAACCCGATGGGTCGTGGAGGCCGTGTCGAGGACATCGCGAATGCCGCATTGTTCCTTGCATCCGACGAGGCCGCCTTCGTCAACGGCCACGTGATGGTGGTCGACGGAGCCGGTGAAGTCATCGGCGACCGCAACCACCGGTTCGTGCAGCTCGGCACGAAAATCGTCCAGGAAACCGGCCGCATCGGTCTGTAGGAGGCACCATGTCGATCGACCCCAATTTCACCGACAAACAAGCCATCACCGAAGTCGCAATCGCCTACACGTGGGCACTCGACATGCGGAACTTCGACGAACTCGACAATGTCTTCACGCCCGAAGCCAACGGCATGCTCCACGGCGTCGAATGCACGGGCCGCGACGCCATCAAGGCGCGCATCAGCAAGGCCGTGTCGTGGTTCGACCACACGCAACACCTCGTCGGAAACCACCAGATCGTCGTCACGGGTGACACCGCGACGCACCGCTGCCAACTGCAGGGTATGCACGTAAAGACAGGTACCGAGGGCGGCGACAACTACTGGATCGCCGGCTACTACGACGACAAGTTGGTGCGCACCCCCGGAGGCTGGCGCATCACGTTCCGCCTCATGCAGGGAACCTGGCGCCACGGCAACCCGGGGGTGCTACCCAAGTAGTGGTCAGTCAATGACGGTCAGGCACGTCGTCTGACGTGAGTTGTTGACGTCGTCGAAGACCGACGCCCACGACGAATGCCAGGACTTCGTCGCACCGCTTGCACCGTCATTCGCTTCGTCGAGAAGGTCACCGACCGTCCAACAGTCACCCATGACCATCACACCCTGATCCGCAAAGTCGCCGTTGAGTGCGTTCATCGCGGTGGCAAGAAACTGCGCGCGGAACATCGTCCAACAGTCGCCACTGCAGTTTGCGCTACGGAAGAAGTTGCGGACATCGGCGTTGGTCGCGAACGTCGGCACACCACCGAGAACGTTCGGATACGCCGCTCTGAGGGGCGTGATACTTGACATCACCACCGGTGCGCCCATCTTGTTTCCCCAATAGCCCATCGTCTTTCCGGGCAGCGGCGGACACCAACGGACGGTGACCGCATCGCTGGGGTCGGTCATCCCCGTCGGAGGATCGATGATGTCGAGCACTGCGGTGTTGGTGCGCTCCACGCAGACCGAGCCGGTCGGATACCAATCGATGTCGTACGACAGATACCCCTCGGTCGACGACCAATCATCGGCGGCGTTGGCCGGTGTCGCATTGTCGTCGTACAACGTTGCTGATTCGGCGTACACGTGACCGGGTGACGCGTCGTCGAAGTCGAGATCCGCCGAGTCGGTCAGTGTGCCACCCGCATACGCGGCCACCGCCGACACGGTTGCCGTACCCGTCGGCCGACCCGTTGCCGAATCCTTCTGCACCCTTGCGACGTCGAGCGCGCAGTCGTAGGACAACTCGGCCAGATTCACCGTGCACGGCTGGGTGTACGAGCCCTGCGTGAAGCTCACGGTGAGGCCCGTCAAAACCGTCGTCGATGGGTCGACGAGAACGTGATCGCTCACGTGCAAGCTTCCGGGCAACAGGCGCGGGATCGACGACCGATTGGCTTCGACTTCGTAGTACACGTTGTATCCACCCATCGGATCAACCTCCCATTCGGCCCGCTTGTCGACGGCCCAGTCCCACGTCATGTCGTAGGCAATCGTCGGGTCGACCTCGATCGTCGGCGTCTCGACCACACTGCGGGCACAGGTGTGCGACAGATTTTCGTTGCCCGTCGCCGTACCCGTGTAGTCGAGGTACGCGACGTTCAACGTCGCACCGGGGGGCGTGGTGGCGATCCACAGATGTCTGACGTTCGGTCCGGGCTCGTAATTGCCGTATTGCGTCGTCACATCGGTAACGCTCACGCTGCTAGGTGACGACCACGTCGACAATCCCGCGTTCCACGACAGGTTTCCCGTTCCCCCGGCCTGGTTCACCACGAAATGCCACAGGTCGTAGTTGCCGGCCAGGAAAGTTGCACTTGAACAGTCGGTGTTGGAGTTGCCGTCGCTGAATCCCGCCGCGGTGACTCCTGCACCGAGGTTGTCGACGTAGTGGTCACTGACCGTCGCGGCGTTGCTCGTGGAACCGGTGATTGCGGCAACAACGGCCGCAACCGCCATCACCGCCAAGGCGCCTCGCACGAGAAGTCTCTTCTTCTTCATGGTTCTCCCTTCGCGCACGCCAACCGAGGCGTGCTCTCGGGGTCACTGAAGCGTCACGCCCGTACCGAGCGGCGGCGGGCACAGCGAATGGGTACGCCTATTTCGATTCGCCGAGGGCGCGAATGGGCCTCAACTGCGGTCGTAGCGCGAATCGATCTCGGGCCACACGACGAATGTGTGCGACGGCCTCTTCGACGTCGTCGGTCACCACAACCAGATCAAGATCGGATCGGTCGATCATTCCCCTGTCGACCATCGCGTCGAGTTGTTCCTGCAGGTCGCGCCAGAAGACCGTTCCCATCACCACGACCGGAAAGTCGTTGATCTTTCCCGTCTGGATCAGAGTCAGGGCCTCGAAGAGCTCGTCCATCGTGCCGAAGCCGCCCGGCATCACGACGAAGGCGTAGGAGTACTTGACCAACATCACCTTGCGAACGAAGAAGTAGTTGAAGTCGATACTGACGTCGAGATGGTCGTTGGGCTTTTGTTCGTGGGGCAACCGGATGTTGCACCCGATGCTGACGACACCCGCATCGCGTGCGCCGCGGTTTCCGGCCTCCATCACGCCGGGACCGCCGCCGGTGATGATCGAAAACCCTTCCTCGCCCAACCGACGCGCCACCATGCGGGCCGTGTCGTATTCGAACGAACCCTCGACAACGCGCGCCGAACCGAACACGGTGACGCACGGACCAACGAAGTGCAGTCTGCGGAAACCGCGGAACAGCTCGCGGGTCACACGGACGATCGTCCCCAGTTCACGCAAACGTGGGCGTGGGCCCTGCAGCAAACGACGTTCGAGGCGTTGGTTCAGTTTCACGGCGTCAAATCCGCTCGAGGTCGGCGCCGTCGAACAAGGCGCTGATACCGAAGGTGCTCTCGTCGGCCGACAATTCGTCGTCACCCGGGGCCGACAGGCCGCCCGCCGCTGCTTCGAGAACCAGCGGCAACAGTCGCGCGTCGCTGGTGGAGTTGAGGAACAACCGATCGCGCGAGAGAACGAACCGAACCGCTCTCGCGATGGCCGCCGGGTCGGTGATCGGCTCGTACCAACTGAACTTCTTCACGTCGCCGTCACCCCAGCGTCCGCGCGCGATCGACTTGATGGTCTGCACCGCGACGTCCCTCTCGGCGCACAACGACAGCAGCGCTTCCACGTCGCGGCGGTAGTCGTGCCACCCCAACATGGTGTGGTTGTAGGGAAACAGCACCGAGTCGTAGTCCCGCGTTGCCAAGCTGCGCAGATGAACCCCGGGAATCCGTCGGCCGTGTCCCGTCACGCCGACAAAGCGCACCAACCCCTCGTCGCGGGCGGCAAACATCGCGTCGGCCGCACCGCCCTTTGCGTGCGCTATTTCCCATTCATCGGGTTCGACCAAATTGTGCAACTGAATCAGGTCGACGGAGTCGACGCCCAGCCTCGTCAGCGACAACTCGAGTTCACGTCGCGCCGCATCGCCCGACCGCTCCCCCGTCTTCGTCGCCAGAAAGACCGACGAACGATTTGTGACCAGCCACGGGGCAAGGTTCATTTCGGCGCGACCGTTGCCGTAACCCGCGGCAACATCGATGTGATTCACGCCGTGGTCGGCAATCAGCTGCAGCGTTGCCGCCGAGCGATCGGCGCTCATGCCGCTCAATGCCGCCGCGCCGAAAATCACACGGGTGGACAAATGACCGGTTCGGCCAAACGCCGCTTGGGGGATCATCACCCCAGTATTGCCTGACCCGCGGGAAACGAATCAGTCGGCGAGACCCGCAGCGATGGCACGGTTCGTCTGTTCGCGGAACTTCATCACGTCGAAGCCCACGATCAATTTCACGGGCGTCTCGATGATCACGCGGTGCGGTGAGTCGAGGAACTTGGCGAACGCCTGACGGTATTTGTCCTGCGGATTCGCGGCGGCTCCCGACAGGGCGCCGTAGAACCACGTCTTCAATTCGACGAAACCGGGGTCACCGTTCTGGTGCACCTTCGAGTCACCCTTGTAGCTGGCCGTCCGACCGTCCTTGTTGATGACAATGCCCGACTGCGGACGCTTGCGCAGCGCCGGTACCCGCTTGCGGCGCTCGGCGCAGGTCGTCCAGAACGTGCCGTCTTTGTAGATGTAGGCAACGACGACACCAACCGGGTGACCCTCTTTTGTCGTCCAGTTGAAGATGCACTCCCCGCCCTGGCCCACCAGTTCGGCAAGCTCGGCATCGCTCAGTTGCATTCCCGCAAGGTCTTCGTAATCGAAGTCAGACATGTTCCCCCCAAATTGTCTCGTCGGCCCCCATTGACCGTGTCGCGTTGACAGACCCACAAACTACGTCACGGCAATCGGACCACCGAGCCGTGGAGTACTCTCGGCGCATGATCACAGGACGGTGTTTGTGCGAAGCGGTCACCTTCGAATTGACGGGTGACCTGATTGCGACGGCGGTGTGCCACTGCGACCGTTGCCAGCGGCAGGGGGGCTCGGCCTTCTCCGTGAACCTGGTGGCCCACGAGTCACAGTTGAAGGTGACGGGTGAGCTGAAGACCTTCGAAGAGCGTGGCGAACGCAAGGACGACGTCTACGTGCGGCGCAAGTTTTGTCCGGGATGCGGATCGCCGATCGTGTCGGAGCTTGCAAAGTCGAACGGCATCATCGCGGTGAAGGCGGGCGTGCTCGACGACAAGTCGTCGGTCACCCCCACCGTCGAAGCATGGTGCGTCGACCGCCAGCCATGGGTGTCGTTGCCGGGCATGGCGCTGTCAATGGAGCGCGAAGAGCCGTAGGCAACAGCACCCGAGAGAACGAAAAAGGCCCGGACCGTGAGGTCCGGGCCTTTTCTACGATGGTGGCGGGGGCAGGATTTGAACCTGCGACCTTCGGGTTATGAGCCCGACGAGCTACCGGGCTGCTCCACCCCGCGTCGTACTGCGAAGTGTATCGGCCGGACTCGTAACTCCAACCCCTGACGTGAGAACACGGCGGCGTTCCGTTTCACAGACAGCCCGAACGTGACAACCACCGAAGTGGTCGTTGACCACGCCCATCGACTGCATGAAGGCGTACATCGTGGTTGGCCCGACAAATGACCAACCTTTCTTCTTCAGAGTCTTCGACAGTGCCGTCGATGCGTCGGTGCTCGCGGGCAACGATCCAATCGCCGTGGGTGCGGGGTACCGGGTGCGGTCGGCATGGCTCCAGACAAGGTCGGCCAGCGACTCCCCCGCATGGTGCATCTCGTTGAGTCGGCGGGCGTTGTTGATGGTCGACTCAATCTTTCCGCGGTGACGAATGATTCCGGCGTTGCCGAGCAACCTGTCGACACGAGCGTCGCTGAATCTCGCGACTTTCACCGGGTCGAATCCTGCAAATGCCTCACGGAAGGCATCCCGCTTGCGGAGCACGGTGATCCAGGCGAGCCCGCTTTGGAATCCTTCGAGGCAGATCTTCTCGAAGAGACGCGTGTCATCGGTGACGGCGCGCCCCCATTCGTGGTCGTGGTACGCGACGTAGTCCTCGCTCCCCTCGCACCACGAGCAGCGGATGATGCGTTTCGCCACGTCACAGTCATACCAGTTCGGCCGATCGCCCGTGATTACGCTTGGACCTGATGGCGAAGAAGCCCGGCTTCAAGAAATTCAGGAAGTTGGTGGCAACCGACCTCGATGGTCTGCGCGCCGAATTCGCCCAGATGCGCACCGACCTCGATGCAACCCGCAAGCAACTTGACGAGATGATCGCGGTGAACGACGAACTGATGGCGGCCAACAACAAGGTGGTCGCCGATCTGCGTCTGCTGGATGAACGTCTCGTTCACATGGGCCGCGAATTCGCGAACCAAATCCACGAGCTGGCAACGGGCATCGACGGCCTGGAAAAGCACGCCGACTCGGTGTCGGCCGAGGCCCTTGCCGAGCTCCATGACGTTCAGGCACGGTTGGCCGCCGAACAGGTGCGCTACGAAATCGCGTTCCGCCAGGACCTGGCAGAGATCGCCGACCAACTGCGCCGCGCACGGTGAACGCGCCGTCGCCGCATCACCCGCGGCGTGGGCATCTTGCGGGACAGGGTTACTTCAAGCGCCTCGGTCCCGGAATCGTCACGGGCGCGGCCGACGACGACCCGTCGGGCATCGGCACGTACTCGCAGGTTGGTGCGGCCTTCGGGCTGCAGTTGGTGTGGACGACACTCGTTGCGCTTCCTTTCGCCATTGCGGTGCAGGAAGCCACCGCTCGCCTGGGTCTTGGTTCGGGGCGGGGCCTCGCCTCGCTGATCAAGGCCAATTTCCGGCGGTGGGTCCTATTCGTCGCACTGGTTCTCGTGGTCGGCGCAAACACCTTCAACATTGGAGCCGATCTGGGGTCGATGGCAGCGGCGACCAATCTCCTCGTTCCGATTCCCCCGCTCGTGCTCGTCATCGCGTTCGGCGTCGGCATCGCCGCGCTTGAAATCGTCGTTCCCTACCGCCGCTACTCGCGGATACTGCGTTGGTTGTGCGTGTCACTGTTGTCGTACGTAGTGGTGCTGTTCGTGGTCGACGTGGCGTGGTCGGACGTGGCGTCGAAGCTGTTCGTTCCCCGGTTCGAGTTCGACAAGGCACAGATCGCCGCGCTGATCGCAGTGTTCGGCACAACCATCTCGCCCTATCTCTTCTTCTGGCAGACATCGGAGGAAGTCGAGGAACTGAACGACGGCACTCCTCACGGCGCACCGACGCGTGGTCAGTTGGCGGCAATGCGAGGCGACGTGGTGGCGGGCATGTCGTCGGGTGTCATCACGATGTTTGCGATCATGGTGACGGCCGCGTCGACACTGCACACCGGCGGCATCACCACCATCGGCACGGCAGACGAAGCGGCCCAGGCTCTCGAGCCGTTGGCGGGACGCTTTGCCGGTCTGCTGTTCACTCTCGGCATCGTGGGAACGGGCCTGCTCGCCGTGCCGGTGCTGGCCGGGTCGACGTCGTACGCCATTGCCGAGACGTTCGGCTGGCGCGAGGGTTTGAGCCTGAAGATGTCTCAGGCGCGCGCCTTCTACTGGGTGATCCTCGGCTCGATGATCGCCGGCATGGTGATGAACGTGGCGGGCCTCGACCCCGTGCGCGGGTTGTACTGGTCGGCGATCCTCAACGGCGTCGCTGCTCCACCACTCATCATCATGATTTTTCTGCTCGCGCGGAAACGTTCGATCCTCGGCGACAACGCGAGCGGCAAGGTGTCGCAGGTCGTCGTGTTATTGGCGGCGCTGCTCAGCGCGGCGCTGCCGGTTGTTTATTTGTTCGCCCGCTGAACGCTCAGCCGCTGATCGACTGCAGCGCCCGACGAATGAGCTCGCGGGCTGCCGCCTGCTTCTCCTGGAAGGTGGCGAAGTCGGGCGGTGTCTGTGCGAGCGCCGCATCGGCTTCGGCGAACAATTCGTCGGCGCGGGCCAACAACTGCGCCGGGGTTTGGCCGGTCGTGTCGGGCGTCGTCGTATCGGTTGTTCCCGAGTCTGTGGTGCCGCTGTCGGTTGTCGAGTCGGTACCGGTGTCGGGCGTTTCGGGTGCCCGACCGTCGTCGACACGATCGCCGAGATCGGTGTCGAAACCGGCGAACAACTTGCCGATTGCCTGTGTCACCGAGTCGGCAATCACCGACTGATCGCCGTACGACGCCAACACCTTGCGCACGAACACCTGTCGGGCGGCGCTGTCGTCGGGCCGTACGAAGAGCGGCCGCACGTAGACGAGGCCCTTCCCGACGGGAACGATCTGCAGGTCGCCGAAGACCACGCGCGATCCTCGAAGATCGAGCGGCGTGATGGTTTGGGAAATGATCGGATCGCTGTCAAACTGTGCAGCGACAGTCGCCGGGCCAGGCGGCAGCGGATCATTGAACTCGTACAGCGTCAATCGTCCGAACGACTCCGGGTCGCT
>JAGWWV010000116.1 GCA_018970175.1 Acidobacteriota bacterium | reverse complement strand
GCCGGCGAGAACAGCGAAGTCACCGTCATCGAACGATTCACCGGAGCCGACGGCATCGACTCACTGGTGGTGCCCGTCGTCGAAATGATTGCGGCCCAGGCCGCTCGCATCACCTACCTCGCCATCAACGAACTTGGCGACCGCACCTGGAAGATCTCGCACCAACAGTCGCTCGGCGAGCGTGATTCCACCACGCGCATCTACACCGTGGCGCTCGGCGGTGACTACGCGCGCGTGCGCACCGAGGCCCGCCTCGTCGGCACCGGCGCCACCACCCAACAGGTGGCGCTCTACTTCGCCGACAACAACCAGATGCACGACTTCCGCACGCTGCAGACCCACGTTGCCCCTCGCACCCGCAGCGACATGTTGTTCAAGGGCGCGGTCGCCGGCACGTCGAAGAGCGTCTACACGGGCCTCATTCGCATCGAAAAAGACGCGCACGGTTCGCAGGCGTACCAAACGAACCGCAACCTCACCCTGTCCGAAGGGGCATGGGCCGAGAGCGTTCCGAACCTCGAGATCGAAACCAACGACGTGAAGTGCAGCCACGCCAGCACCGTCGGACCGATCGACGACGAGCAGCGCTTCTATCTCGAGTCGCGTGGCATCCGCCCCGAGATCGCCGAACGGCTCGTCGTACTGGGCTTTTTCAACGAAGTCATCGAACGTCTTCCGAATCTGCCCGTCGTTGCCGGCCTGCGCGACAAGGTTGCCGCCAAGTTGGGGGCCGCGCTGTGAGCAACAGAATCGGATCACTCGCCGACTTCGCGCCGGGCACGGCGACGAAAGTTGCCGTCAACGGCACCAACGTCGCCGTCGTTCGCATCGGCGACGATTTCTACGCGATCAACGACACCTGCAGTCACGGCAACGTCTCGCTGTCGGAGGGCGAAGTCCACTCCGACACCAAGGAACTCGAGTGCGTCAAGCACGGCAGTGCCTTCAACCTCGAGAACGGTTGTCCGAACACGCTTCCCGCAACGCGACCCGTTGCCGCCTACACCGTCACCGTGAAAGGTGACGACGTCTTCATCGAGAACGGAACCAAATGAGCACCCTCACCATCTCCAACCTGCAGGCGGGCATCCCTGGCAAGCAGATTCTGAACGGCATCAACCTCACCGTGAAGTCCGGCGAAGTGCACGCCATCATGGGGCCGAACGGGGCCGGCAAGTCAACGATGTCGGGCGTCATCATGGGCAAGCCCGGCTACGACGCCATCTCGGGGTCGGTCGCCATCGACGGCGAAGAGTTGCTGGGTAAGCCCGCATGGGAGCGTGCCCTCGCCGGTCTCCATCTCGTCATGCAGTACCCAACCGAAGTGCCCGGTGTCCACATCGACGAGGTCATGCGCGAAGCGTTCGTCACCCGCGGCCGCGACACCAAGGAACTCGACTCGCTGATTGCCAAAGAAGCCGGTCGCATCAACTTCAGCACCGACCTCGTCGCTCGCTCGCTGAACGTCGACCTGTCGGGTGGTGAAAAGAAGCGCAACGAAACACTGCAGTTGTCGCTTCTCAAGCCCAAATTCGCGATCCTCGACGAACTCGACTCGGGCCTCGACATCGACGCACTGCGCGACTGCGCCCGGCGCGTCGAAGCGGCCACCACCGAGGACAATCTTGGCGTGCTCGTGATCACCCACTATGCGCGTCTGCTCGAAGAGCTGAAGCCCGACTTCGTCCACATTCTCGCCGCGGGAAAGATCGTGAAGTCGGGCGGTCCCGAACTGGCCGACGAACTCGAAAAGTCGGGCTACGCCGCTTTCCAGTGACTATTCGGTGAGGCCCGACTTCAGGTACTGCTCGAAGCAGTCGACCACCAGCAAGTCGCGCGGGTAGGTGAGGCGCTTGCGCACCTTGTCGA